>SXHP01000080.1 GCA_005773165.1 Sphingomonadales bacterium
ACCCCGAGGCGCTCGGCAGGCGCGTCGTCGCGCGAGGCCAGCTCGTCGAGGATGCCCTCGAGGGCACGCTCCACCTCGTCGGCGGGGAAGGTGGGTTCGAGCAAACGTCCGCTTCGTCGCGCACGCCGGGCTGCCCAAGTCGATCGAGGCCTATTCCCAGGAGACGGGCCGCGCGGGGCGCGACGGCGATCCGTCGGTCGCGCATCTGTTCTGGGGCGCGGACGATTTCGCGCGGGCGCGGCAGCGGATCGGCGAGGTCGAGCCCGAGCGCCGGGAGGGCGAGCGGACGCGGCTGCAGGCGCTGGGCGCGCTGGTCGAGACCGGCGGATGCCGCCGGCGCATCCTGCTCCAGCATTTCGGCGAGACGCTCCAGGAGGATTGCGGCAATTGCGACAATTGCCTGGGCGGATCGAACGCGGTGGACGCGACCGAGACCGCGCGCAAGGTGCTCTCCGCCGTGTTCCGGACCGGGCAGATGTTCGGCGCGGGCTATGTCGAGCAAGTGCTGACCGGGCAATCCACCGACAAGAGCATCACGCGGGGGCATGAGAGCCTGTCGGTGTGGGGGATCGTCGAAGGGGATGAGGCGGCGCTGATCAAGCCGGTGTTCCGCGCGCTGGCGCTTCGCGATGCGCTGCGCGCCAACGAGCACGGCGGGCTGGAGTTCGGCCCCGGCGCGCGCGCGCTGCTGAAGGGTGAGACAACGCTGTCGGTGGTGATCCCGCCCAAGCGCGAACGGCGGCGGCGCGGGAGCGCCGAAGCCAATCCGGTCGACGATCCGCTGTTCGAGGCGCTGCGGGCGTGCCGCCGCGATCTCGCCAAGGAGGCGGGGGTGCCGCCGTACGTCATCTTTCACGATTCGGTCCTGCGCGACATGGCGGCGCAGCGGCCGCGCGACCGGCACGCGCTGTCGCTGCTGACGGGGGTGGGGCAGCGCAAGCTCGACGCTTATGGCGATGCGTTCCTCGCGGTGATCCGCACCGCATAGGGTTCACGGATTCGGCAAGCTCGTCTAGAAAGGCGGCATGATCCGCGTCCTGAACGAAAGCATCGCCGTCGCCCCCCAGATCGGTCCGCAGGATGTCGCGGCGATCAAGGCGGCGGGTTACGTCGCGATCGTCAACAACCGGCCCGACGGCGAGGAGCCGGGGCAGCCGAGCGGGGACGCGATCGCGCGGGCCGCGGCGGAGGCCGGGCTGGCCTATGCGGCGATTCCGGTGACGCATGCGGGGTTCGCGCATGCGCAGATCGACGCGATGGCGGCGGCGCTGGTCGCGGCGGAGGGGCCGGTGCTCGCCTATTGCCGGTCGGGGACGCGGTCTTGCAACCTGTGGGCGCTCGCCGCGGCGAAGGCGGGGCGCAACCCCGAGCTGCTGGCGCGGCAGGCGGCGGACGCGGGCTATGACCTGTCGGGGCTGCGGCCGACGCTGGACGCGCTCGCGAGCGGCCAATGACCTCCGTCACCCTGGCGGGGTCGCTCGTCGCGGTGCTGGTGCTCGCAGGGATTGCCTGGGCGCTGAAGCTCGGCCGCGACAAGCGGATCGAATCGCCGGAGGAAGCCGCGGACGCGGCGGAGGCGGCGCTCGCCGGCTTCGTGACCGCGGGCGCGGTGGTCGGCGCGGACGGCGCGGCGGCGCTGGCGGTCGACCGGACCGGGCGGGTGGCGGTGTGCAAGCGGCACGGCGCGCGGGTCGCGGTGCGCGAGGTCGCGTGGAGCGCGGTCCGCGCGACCGCGGAGGGCATGCGGATCGACACGGGCGAGCGGCGGTTCGGCGCGGTCACCGTCGCGGGCGTGAACGCGCTCGATGTTCGACGTCTGGCGCCGCAACTGACACGGGTGTAAGCCCGGGCGGGTGGAGAGACTGCCCGATCCGGTGACGCTGGCGATACCCGCCTTCGTGCTGCTGGTGCTCGCCGAGATGGTGGCGGCGCGGCTGCGCGACCGGCATCGCTATTGCCCGCGCGACACGCTGACCAGCCTGGGGTTGGGCCTGGGGAGCACGGTGGCGGGCGTGCTGTCGGGGGGCGCGGTGTTCGCGCTGGCGACATGGGTCGGCGGCTTCCGGCTCTTCGACATCGGCTGGGCCTGGTATTGGTTCGTCGTCTGCTTCGTTCTCGACGACCTGGCCTATTACTGGTTCCACCGCACCGCGCACCGGGTGCGCTGGTTCTGGGCGAGCCATGTCGTCCATCATTCAAGCCAGCATTACAATCTGTCGACCGCGCTCAGGCAGACGTGGACGGGGTTCTTCAGCCTCGCCTTTCTGTTTCGGCTGCCGTTGTTTCTCATCGGCTTTCCGCCCGCCATGGTGTTCTTCGTGGCGGGGGTGAACCTGGTCTATCAGTTCTGGATCCATACGGAGGCGGTCGGGCGGCTGCCGCGCTGGGTCGAGGCGGTGATGAACACGCCGTCGCATCACCGGGTCCACCATGCGACCAACCCGCGCTATCTCGACCGCAATTACGCGGGCGTGTTCATCGTCTGGGACCGGATGTTCGGGACCTTTGAGCCCGAGCGCGACGAGGACCGGCCGCGGTACGGGCTGGTCAAGGACCTGGGGAGCTTCTCGCTGCTGTGGGCGGCGTTCCACGAATGGGTAGGGATAGCGCGCGACGTGTGGACCGCGCCGGGGTGGCGCGCGAAGCTGGGCTATCTGATCCGGCCGCCGGGATGGAGCCACGACGGGTCGCGCGAGACGAGCGAGACGATCCGGGCGAAGTGGGAGGCTCGGGGGAAGTAGGTTCACGCGAAGGCGCGAAGGCGCAAAGAGAACAAGAGGGTTCAGAGGAGGCGCAGAGGCGCGGAGAGGTCGTGCGCGGGGCGACACCTGGCTGTCAGCCGCGAAGCATGATGATGGAGCCCTGACGGGCTCGACCGCGCCAAGCGCCGCAGGCATCCTGCCTCTTCTTCTCCGCGCCTCCGCGCCTCTTCTGAACCAACCTTCTTTGCGCCTTCGCGCCTTTGCGTGAATTTTACGTCCGCAACGCCGCCTCCGCCGCGCCGATATAGTCGCGGGTGATCGGGACGGCGAGGCGGCTTCGCGAGAGCTGGATCTGGTAGTTGCACAGACCGCCGTGGCGGAAGGCGGCGGCTGCCCCCGCGAGGTAGAATTGCCACATGCGGAAGAAGCGCTCGTCGTAGAGCTGAACGATCTGCGCCTTGGCCGCGGTGGTGCGGTCGTACCAATGGTCGAGGGTCAGCGCGTAATGGAGGCGCAGCACCTCGATGTCGGTCGGGAACAGCTTGGTCCCTTCATAGCCGCGGACGATCTCCGACAAAGCGGGGTTGTAGCCGCCGGGGAAGATGTATCGGGCGACGAAGCCGTCGGTCAGGCCCGGCGAGCCCATCCGCCCGATCGTGTGGACCAGCATGACGCCGTCCTCCGTCAGCAGATCGCGGCATTTGGCGAAAAAGGTGCGGTAATGCGCGGGGCCGACGTGCTCGAAC
>SXHP01000008.1 GCA_005773165.1 Sphingomonadales bacterium
GAGCACCAAATATAAGGTCGCGCCCGGTCGAGCCGCGCGAACTGCTTGCGCGCATCCGCGCGGTGCTGCGGCGATCCCAGGCGCCCCCCCCTCCGGTCGAGCCTTCGGAGACCCCGACGGAGGATACGGCAGGACCGCAAGACCGCGCCTATCACCGCGAGTTCTGGGTGCCGACGAGCCGCGGCCAGGTCCGGGTGCCGGTGGAGACGATCGACTGGATTGAGGCCGCCAAGGATTATGCGCTGCTCCATACGGCCGAGCGCAGCCACATGATCCGCATCACCATGCAGGCGCTGGAGGACGCGCTCGACCCCGCGGACATGATCCGGGTCCATCGCTCCTCCTTCGTCCGGCCGGACGCGGTTCTGCAGGTGAGCGCACTGGGGCGTCACATGGCGCTGATCCTCCGGTCGGGAAAAGCGGTGCGCGTAGGGCCGCGCCACTGGGACGAAGTGCGCACCCGCCTGAGCGCGTGACGGCCGCTTGCCGGATCGCGGACCCGCAGCTTCGTCGCAGCTTCGTCGCCCGGTCGACAAGCGGGTGACCGGCGAGCGTCCTCCCGGCAGGGCGGCGGGGCAACGGAGGGGCTTGACGCGCTTCCGATAGACTCAGGAGCACAATCATGGTCCGCCGCTTCGGCTTCTTCCCGATCATGTTCGCGACCTTCGCCATCACGGTGGCCTTCACGCTGTCGTTTCACGATCGCGGGCGCAAACCGAGCCCGTACAAGACGGTCTCGCAGGTCAGCATGCTGCCCTCATCGGCGTACCCAGCCGCCGTCGGCTCTGCAGGCACGCGAGCGTAACCCACGCCGATCCCGGAGCGCCGCGCAGAGCCGCTCGGCGGCTCGGATCGCCGAAAATCGCACTCCCTCCTGCGGTCACGCGAGCGGGAGGGAAGTTACGGGCCCGGCTGCTGTGATCACCCGGTGATGACGATCATTCCTCGCTTTCCACGGGTTCACGACGGCGGCGGCGCTTGCTGTCCGCGCGCTTCAGCGGACCCGCGAGGACGATGGGCACGAACCAGTCGGATCCCTCGTTCTCGGGCTCGCCGTTACGAAGCAGCAGGTTGGCCAGCCAATCCTTGCCCGATGGAGCGCCTTCACCAGGCTCCTCGGGGGTGGTCGCGCGTGGGCCGCCCTTGCGCTCCTTCAGCACGGCCGGCTTGTCGTCCATCTGCACCGGCTTCGCCCGGGCGGGCGCTTCCGCTGAAGGCTTGCCGCGCGCTACGGCGCTCGCACCTTTAGCTGCTCCCGCAGGTTCCGCAGGAGCCTTGCGCGGCATGTGCGCGGTGGCGACGATCTGCCCGGCGGCCTCCGCCACGATCCGTGACGTCAGATACTCGATCTCCTGCGGCGACCAGCTCTCCGGGCCGATCTCCTCCTCCGTGTCCACCACCTCGATCGCCGGCCAGTTCGGGGCGAAGCCGAGCAGGAACGGATCGATCGAGCCCGAACGATCGCCGATCACCCGCTGCAGCGCAGTGTCGGTCGTGGTCGCGAGCGGCGCCGCGCCGTTGATCGTGTCGACCGTGACGGTCAGTCGCTCGCTGTCGCCCAGTCGCGCCCCGACGGGAACCGCCGCATCGAGCACGATCAGCCGCTGCGCTCCGGCCGCGATCGCCGTATCGCTAATCACCACCACCCGCATCCGCGCCTGGCCGTCCGCGGGCGCGAGAGGCTCCAGCCTGATCCGCGCGCCGGCGGGCAGGTCGTCGCCCGCACGCACGCCGTCGATGCGCAGCAGCGCCGGGTCGTAAGCGATGACGAAGGCGACCGTGCGCACGCCGCCGTCGCTTTCGAAACTGACCGGCAGGCCTGTCCGTTCGCGCGCGGGCACGTTGACCGAGCGCCCGGGGGCGCTGATGAAGTCGGGCATCGCCGCCGTTCCGCGTCGGGGATCGGCGTTGAGGACGGTTGCGCGGTACGCGCCGCCGGGGACGCCGTTCGCGTCGCCGTCGAGCGCCACCCCGCCAGCCGACACCAGCCCGCCCGCTCCGCTGGCGAGCGTAACGACATAGGAATCGTAGCTCAGCGCCAGCCCGTCGGCACGCGAGAACACCAGGCCGCGGCCATCGGCGTCGACCTGCACACGGCCGGCGACCGCGCCCGCCAGCGCACCCGTCAGCTGCACCGCCTGCGCGCCGGGCCCGCGCGGGTCGAGCGCTGTGGAGAAGCGGACATGCAGCGCCCCCGCCTCGATCGTCAGCCCGGTGACGAGCAGCGGCGGCTGGCTGACGCGGACCGGCACCGGCGGCGCGGCGAAGCTGCCGTCGTCGTTGACCGCGGTGGCGGTGACCGCAAACGCGCCGTCCCGGGCATAGACGTGCGTCGCGCTCGCCGCCGACGCCGCCACCGTCTCCGGCGCGCCGCCGTCACCCCAGTCGATCACCCAGCGAAGCAGCGGATCGCCGCTGATGTCGCTCGCAGCCAGGTTCAGCCGGTACGCGCTGCCGACCTGCGCCGCAGCCGCGCCCGCAACCGTCAGCCGCGGCGAGACATCGCTCACCGCGACGGTAAAGCTCCGTTCGCCGGACGCGCCCGCAGGATCGGTGACCCGCACCGTGACCCCTTGGGACGCGGGGCCGTCGCCCGCGGTCCAGCTGAACCGCCCATCGGCCCACACGACGGCGCCCGCCGGTCCGGACACGAGCGCGAAGACCAGCCGGTCCGCCGCATGGTCCGCATCGGTGGCCGAGAGCTGGAAGGCGATCTCCCGTCCCTCCTCCACCGTTTGCGGCGCTACGGCCGCGAGCACGGGCGCGGCGTTGACGGCGAGCGGCGCGACCATGATCGCGAACACCTGATCGGCGCTCGCCCCCGACGGATCGGTGACTCGGACGCGGAAGAGCTCCGTCGCCCCCGCGCCCGCCGCCGTCCAGCTGAACAAGCCGCCCGTGGTGACGCTTGCTCCGGCAGGACCGTCGACCAGCGAATAGGTGAGGCTGCTTGCGGGATCGTCGGGGTCGGAGCCGACCAGTTGCAGGCTGACGGCCGCGCCCTCCACGACCGAGCGGTTCTCGATCGGCGCGAGCGTAGGCGCGGCGTTCACCACGGGCGGGATGACGGCAACCGCGAACGCCTGTTCGGCGATTGCGCCGGACGGATCGGTGACGCGCACCCGGAACGCCTGCACGCCGCCCGTGCCGGTCGCCGTCCAGCTCAGCATGCCGCGCGACGAAACGCTTGCGCCCGGGGGTCCCTGAACCAGCGAATAGACGAGGCTGCTCTCGGGATCGTCCGCATCGCTGGCGGCGAGCTGCAGCGTCAGCGCGGCGCCCTCCTCCTCTGTGCGGTTCGCAACGGCAGCGAGCACGGGGGGGATATTCGCGACGCTTGGGGTCACGGCGATCACGAAGACGCCTTCTGTCGACAAGCCGTCCTCGTCGGTGACCCGCACGCGGACCGCTTGGCTCGCGTCCGTTCCGACAGCGGTCCAGCGGAAGAGGCCGTCGGCCGAGACGGCGGCCTCCGGGGGTCCCGACACCAGCGCATAGACCAGCGCCGCGGCGGAGGTGCCGTCGTCGGTGGCGGACAGGCGGATCTCGACCACGTCGCCTTCGCGCACCTGGCGACCGGCCACCGGCGCGAGCACGGGCGCGCCGTTGACGGGGGGCGCCGCCGTGACCGCGATGGCGAAGCTCTGCTCGGCGATCGCGCCCGCAGGATCGGTGACGCGCACGCGGAACGCCTGCGCCTCCCCGGCCGAAGCGGCGGTCCAGGTGAAACGGCCGTCTGCGGTCACGATGGCTCCGGCGGGACCCTGCACCAGCGAATAGGCGAGGCTGCTCGCCGGATCGTCGGCGTCGGTCGCGACCAGCTGCAGGCTGACGAGCGTTCCGACCACGACCGTCCGGCTCTCCACCGGCGTCAGAACCGGCGGGGCGTTCACCGTCGCCGCCGTGACCGCGACGACAAAGGTCTGCTCGCCGGTCGCGCCAGCGGGGTCGGTCACCCGCACGCGGAACGCCTGCACCGTACCGGGCCCCGTCGCCGTCCAGCTGAACGCGCCGCTTGCGGTCACCGCCGCGCCTGCGGGTCCCTGCACCAGCGAATAGGTGAGGCTGCCGGCGGAATGGTCCGGGTCGGCGGCGATCAGCTGCAGGGCGACCAGCGTTCCCTCGGTCACGGACCGGCTCTCGACCGCCGCGAGCACCGGCGAAGCGTTGACCGGCGCGGGCGTCACCCCAATCGCGAACGTCTGCTCGCTGAACGCGCCCGCGGGATCGGTCACCCGAACCCTGAAGGTCTGGACCACGCCCGCACCCGACGCGGTCCAGGCGAGCGCGCCGCCGGGCGTCATCGTCGCGCCCGCAGGCCCCTCGACGAGCGAATAGACAAGAAGGTCAGCCGCATCGTCCGCGTCGGTCGCGACCAGCTGAAGGGTCACCGCGGCGCCCTCGACAACCGTTCGGTTTTCCGGCGCCGCGAGCACCGGTGCGGCGTTGCCGGGGCGGACGGTGATCGACACCAGCCCCATGGCCGTGCCGCCCTGCCCGTCCGCGACACGATAGGTGAAGCTGTCCTCACCCGAATAGCCCGCGGTCGGCGTGTACAGCCAGCCGGTCGTCCCGGGCGCGGGCGCGGTCAGCACGCCGTGCGCCGGTCCATCGACGATCTCGATCGTCAGCGGGTCGCCGTCCGGATCGCTGTCGTTGGCGAGCGGGTCGATGAGCACCGCCTGACCGACACGCGTCTCGGCGGTGTCCGCCGCGGTGATCGGCGCTCGGTTGCCTTCGCGCGCCAGCACCACGTCGTCGATCACGATCCCTGCGTCGAGCGCGCCCATGCCGATCAGGTCGAACGACAGCAGCGCGCCGTTGGCGAACGACAGCCCGCCCAGATCGACGACGACGCGCAGCCCCGCCGGGCTGTTCACCGTGCCGGTCACGCTGACGCCGTCCGCGGTGCGCAGGCTGCCGTCCGCCTGGAGGTTCAGCAGCGCATCCGTGCCGGCGAAACCGGCGATGGGCGCGATCAGCGACGCGGTGCCGGCGGCGTCGAGCAACGCGACCTCGAAAGCGTCGGGGGCCGTGCCCACCGTCTGGCCGAGCGTGGCCGAGCGGATCGTGAACGCAAGGCGCGTCGCTCCCGCCGGGACCGACAGCGCCTGACGAAGGCTGGACAGGTACCGCGGATCCTCGCCCAGCGTCGCGACGCCGTTCGCGATGGCGGCGCCGCCGCTCGCGGCCCAGCCGCCCGCGCCGGAGAAGTCGCCGTTCTCGACCCCCGCCGACACCGCCGCCTGGATCATCGTCAGAACCGCCGAGCGCGCGCCCGCGACAAGAGCTGTGCCGCCGCCGAGCACGGTCGCGACGCTCGCGCTGCCCGTCCCGCGGGTTGTCGGGTGCGAAGCCCGCGCCGTGCCGTCGGCGATGAGCAGGCGGCGCACGCCGGGCGCGAGCGTTTCGTAGGTGACCGGAGAGTTGGGTACGTTCGCGCCCTTGGTCGCGAGCACGCGCCCCATGGCGTGCATCACCGCCGTCAGCAGGTCGATCCGCTTCTCGGACTCGGTCGTGCGTCCCAGGATCTCCTTGGCCGACGCCGCGCCGAAATACTCGCCGTCCTGCGTGATGCTGCCGTCGACGAACCAGCCGTGGCCGCCCGCGGTCGTGTCGATAAACAGCTTGCCGTTCTCGAACCCGATCAGCTGGTCACCGCCAAGCTCCTTTATCTCTATCTCGAAGTCCCGAAGCAGAGCGGAAGCATTGGCGACCGCCTTGGACTCGATCCAGCGATAGCGCGCTTCCTGCATCGCGGCGTCGAGCTGCGCCTGCGTCAGGAACGACGGCGGCGCCAGCGGCGGCGCGGCGACGTCCGGCGCGACGCGGAGCGGGTTGCCGTTCATGTTCGCCGAGAAGTGGATCGCGTCGAGGAAGTAGAGCAGCGACAGCCCGGTGCTGAGGTCGTCCGGCTGCTGCGCCGGCTTGTCCCAGACGCGGACATAGGTCTCGGTGCGGCGGTCGCGCTGGTAATAGTCGCTGCTCCTACCGATCAGCTTCTGCGTCGCCTCCGCTTCGCCCTTCGCGCCGCCGAAGAAGGCGCGCACGCTCGTGTCGCCGTTCGCCTTCAGATAGGCGTTGAGGTACGCGACGACGTTGGTCGCGCGGTCGTGCGACAGGTCCATGTTGTAGGCGACGTCTGCGCGGATGTCGGCATAGCCGTCGATTTCGATAACCTGATCGGGGTTCGCGAGCAGCCACGCCGCGATCTTGTCCAGCTTGTCCTTGTTCGGCTTGGTCAGCGTGGACACGTCGCGCTGGTTGGTCACCCATTCGACCACGCCGTCGAACTCGGTGGCGAGCACGCGCTTGACCGCCACGCCGGTCGGCGTGTCGTTGCTGACCTGCCGGAAAGTGACGGTCGCCATGATGCCGCGATACGCCTCCGGCACCTCCACGCTGTAGAGCTGCTTGTCGAAGAAGCCGGGCTTGAAGTTCACCTTGGTGAGGAACGGCGGCAGGTGCGCGTCGGTCGGCGTGATCGTGATCTCGACCCCGGTCTTGGGAGACTCGCTCCAGGGAATCAGGACCTCGAAGTTCAGGTAGCGCGAGTCCGCCGGGATGAACTGGCGATTGTGGGTGATCGATTGCGCGTCGAGCACGCGGTCAAGCAGCTTCTCGACCGCCGCGCGATACTTGGTCCACGCCTCGCCGAGCGCGTCGCCGACGACCTCCCCCTGCAGATCGAGCGTGATCTTCTGGAACGCCTTCAACGCGGCTTCGCCGCCCATCAGCATCGCGAAGTCGGACGTGTCGCCGAACACGGCCTCCATCAGCTTCTTGATGCCTTCGCCGATGATCTTCTTGAAGCCGTCCAGCTTGGCCCCGTCGATCGGCTTTTCGCCCGTCGCATAGGTCAGCACGTTCCAGCCGTCGTCGAAAAAAAACTTCATCATGTCGTCGAGCCGGTGAACGAACCACAGCCGCGATTCGTGCTTCAGCTTGTTGTCGCTGAACTCGCCCCAATTCTTCTGATACCATTCCTTGTAGGCGGGCGGGTCGTTGTCGAGCGGCGTCGGCGGCACGCCCGAGATCGAGTTGTTGATCGTCTTCAGGATCGACTCGGCGATCTTCTCGCCGAACGTGTCCCAAAGCTTGTTGATGATGTCGCGGATACCCTGCGTCAGGCTCGTCTGCGTGACCAGCAGGCCGGTGATGTCTAGGTCGGGCAGGCTGATGCCGAGGTCGGCCAGGCTGACGCCGGGGATGATCTGCTCGCCCGGCTTGATCTTGAAGCCCGAGCCGCCGTGGAACGACCAGCCCGGCATTTCGTAGGACAGCGGGAAGCGGCCGCGGTCGGCGCCGACGAGCAGATTGTAGATCGACTGGCGCGTGCCGTATTCGAAATCCCCGTTGAAGACGGTCGGCACCGCGTCCTTGCCCTTGGTCACCTCCGTGTTGTCGAACGACACGGGCACGCGCCCGCCGACCTTGAAGCGGTAGTCCGCGCCGCCGCCGGTCGCGCTGTAATACCAGCCCATGCCGACGCCTTCGGTCATGGACACGTTGAGCACTTCACCTGAGCTTGCGCGCCTGCGCTCGCTGACGTTGCCGCTGGTGACCAGGAAGGGCGACACCGCGTACCAGGACTTGTTGTTGAAATCCTGCGTCGGGATGCCGACCGCGTTGGTCGAGATGCCCTCGTCCACGATGCGGCGGTACACCGGGTTGCCGTCAAAGGTTCCGATCCCCGTGTCGACGGTTCCGGCATACCATTGCCAGACGCGGCTGTGCGGCCCGCCGAGGCCGGGCAGCGTGGTGAACAGCCCGGCGAGTTCCCCGATCAGCCCGGCGAGATTGTCGTCGCCTTCAAAACCGCCGCGTCCCTTCAGGTCGAGGCTGATGTCTGCGGCGTTGGTCTGCTTGGGCTTGCCCTCCACCACCTCGACCTCGTTCTTGAGGTCGCGGCCGTTCGGCGTGCCGGTGAAATAGCCGCTGCTCTTGTCCGCCTTCGCCAGCACCTGGTAATAATTGTCGGCGAAGTCGACGTTGTCCCAGACCTGAACGTCCGGGTCCTTGAAGTCGGAGAACGGCGCAGGATCAAGCTCGATGCCGAGATAGTCGGCGGCCTTGAGCAGCTTGGGCAACGCCGCGCCCACGAAGCGCAACGCGGCGGCGAGCGGCGGGACAATTGAAGTCACCACGGCCGCCGCCTTGACCAGCACCTGGACGAGCTTGGCGATGTCGATGTCGAGCGACTTCTGCTCGAAATCGTGCGGGTCCAGCGTCGTCATCTGGATGCCGCCGTCTCCGCCCGCGTTCGGCGCATAGGTGCCCAGGCGCTGGATGATCTCCGAATTGACCACCGTGCCGCGGCTGTGGCCGATGAAGTGCATCGCCGAACCCAGCAGCCGGTCGCCGCCGACCTGCTGGTTCAGCCGCATGATCGACGCGAAGATCGCGTCGGCGGCGGCTTCCGAAAAGCCGGAGTCGGAGATGTCCGATTCCTTGTACCAGTCGGACACCAGAACGATCGCCTTGCCCGCTTGAACCGCGGCGGCGTTGCGCTTGCCGGTCAGCGGATCGAACCAATCGCCGGTCGACTTGTCGTACCAAAGCGCGACGCCCCCGCCGCTCGCCTCGGCGATCATGTTCGCCATTTCAGCGAACCATTTGATCGAACCGTCGGCGTTCCGCTGCGAGAAGATGCCGTCGCCGGGCGTCAGATCGAGCTGAAAGCCATGGGTGATCACGGTGACGCCGTTGAACCCGCCGGTGGTCTGGACCGCGCCGGCCTGAAAGGTCGCCGCCTCGCGCACCCCCGCGCCGATCAGCTCCACGCCCCAATAATAGCTCTGCCCTGCGGTCAGGACCTCGGCGAACGCCTTGTCGAAGGTGACGGTGACCGTATCGGTGTTCGGGTCCTCCGTCCCGATCACCCCGCCCAGCGCGTTGACGCGCCAGGTGCCGGGCTTAAATGCGAAGTTCTTGTGGAAGATCGCGCCCGGGTTGTTGTCGGGGATGCCGGGGAACTGCTTGTCCGCGTCCAGCGCCTCGTCATGGTCGCCGCGCGGCGTCGGCGCGTCGCTGGGCCACAGTCCTTGGCCCGGCGGCAGCGCGCTGACGTACAGCCGCTGGCCCAGGTTCGGCCCCTTGTAGATCTGGGTGTTGACCCGCCAGGTGAAGGTCAGTTCCTGCCGGTCGTCGCCGTGGATGTCACGCTTGCCGGTCGGCCCCAGCAGCTCGATGGCGTCGACCGCCTGGAGCGCCAGGCCGTGCCCGTCCGTGCTGACATATACCGGATCGAGATTGATCCCGGCGACGCCGCGGTCCCTGCCGTCGACCGAATATTCATCCCAATTCTTGTTTTGCAGCTGAGCCGCGGCGACCAGCTTCTCGATATCGAACACGGCGACCGTGCCCGCGGCCGAGTAATTGGCGTACAGTCGGGTGCCGGTGCTGTCGATCTTCAGATCATACAGGAAGGATTCGGGGATCGGCGTGGTGGACGCCATCAGTTGCGGCCCGCCGTTCAGGCCGAACGGGTCCTTGACCACCATGATCTTCGACCCGGTGTTGTGCAGGTCGATGATCTGCGCCGCCGCCTGCGCATCGTTGATCCACAGGTACGGCGACAATCCCCAATCCGCGACGAACGCCCAGTTGAGGTCCGCCGTCACCGCCACCGAGGTCGCATTGCGAACGTCGAGATCGTTCACCTGGCTGGTCGCGCGGGTGGTCAGCGCGCCGTAGTAGAAGCCGTCGCCGTTCGCGAGCGGTATCTCCTTCAGCCCGATCCTGCCCTTGTTGATCTCCAGCTTGGTCGTGCCGACCGTAGCCGCGAACTGGCCCGACTTGTTGTTGGTGACCGTGATCGTGTGCAGGCCCGCGCGATCGTCGCCGCGCGACGTGAACACCATCCGCGTCGGATCGGCGGTCGCCTGAACCTCATAGGGTTCGAGACCGCCGTCGAGCGCGGCGATGACCTGCCGCCACTTGTTCGTGTTCGCGGCCTTTGCGGCGGGACGCTCCCGATCGTCGACGTTGATGACGAATACCTTGCCGTCGTCGTCGTTGCGGTTGCGCAGCCACATGCGCTCGCCGAACGCCTCCGATACGGGCACGGTCGCGTACAGCCGCGTGCCGTCCGCATTGGTCGCCAGGCTGGTTATGTGGCCGAACGACACGCCGTCGTCAGTCACCGCGACGTCGACATGGAAGATCTTGCCGGCCTTGTCCTTGCCCTGCTTGACCTTCAGGTAATCGACCGAGCCTGGATCGATGTCGATCATGTAGATGCGCCCGAGCGCTGCCGCGTAGAGGTATTTGCCCGCAGGATCGACCGCCAGCGCGGTCACCTCCGCAGGACCATAGTCGCCGAGGGGATCGGTGACGCCGTTGCGCTGCGGCAGCCTGATGAAGTCGATCGCGGGCGTCGCCGGGTTGGCGTCGAACTGCTGAAGCGTGAACGCATCGATGATCGCGATGCCCTGGCTGGTCGCGACAAAGGCGCGGCTGAGGTCGCCGGTGACGACCACGTCGTTCGCCGCCGCGCCGAGCTGAATTTGCCCCACAAACGTGTCGGCGCCGCCGCCTTCGGCCCTGGACGCCAGGTCGATGACCTCGACTCCGGTCTTTGACCCCCGGAACCCGTAGCGCGCGACATTGTCGATCGTGACCGGCACGCTGGCGATATAGCTGGTGTCGCTGCGTGGCGCCCCCGCCCTGGTCGCGAGCGCGCCGTTCACCGGCCGCTCGATCGCGATCTCGGCGAGGCCCAGCAGCACGCTGGCGGGCACGTCCAGCTCGATCCAGCTTGACGCCTCGGCGCCGCCGAAGGTGACGCGCGCGGTGGTGGAAGCGGTGGTGACGACGACTTCGTCGGCGCCGCTGCGGAACACCACGCGGACATCCTTCAGTTCGTCGCCGACGTACTTGGAGGACGGGCCGATGCCCGGGGTCCATGTCCAGTGCGCGCCCTCGATCCTCAGTCGCGTCTTGCCGTTGGTCATGGTCGTCGACACGGCCGAGATCTTGGGCTCGTCGGCGGTCGCATAGTTCTGGCGCGGGATGGTCACCGCCACGGTGGCCGCGCTCTGGTCGTCGGGCACGTCGATCTGGATCGCGGTGTTGTCGATCGTGCCGTCGGCATATTGCCGCCACAGCAGGATGTCGTGAAGCTGATACAGTACCGGCAGCGCCAGCAGCGCGCCCGCGGCGCCGATCATCGCGGTCGCGATCGTCGCGCCCGCAAGCCCGCCCACCGCCGCGATGCCGATCGCGGGCACGAACGCCATGGTCAGCGCCGCGGCGTAATCGGCCTCGATGCGCAGCGTCGGCATCGGCGTCGCGGCTTTCGCGACCAGGATGCTTCCCCGCGCACCCAGACCCGGAAAGGGCGGCGACTTGGTGCGCGCCACGCCGTCCGCGTCGACGCGGCCGCTGTCGATCACCGCCCAGACGTCGACCAGAGCGCCGTTCGGCCCGAACGGGAGCGACATCTGCTGAAAGAAGTAGACCGTGTCGCCGACGCTCGCCGACCCGGGCGCGACCGGCACAGCCACCTGAAGCGGCTCGGTGACGTCAGCGCCCTGGATGTCCAGGCTGACCGCGCCGACAAAGCCGAAGGCGTCGTAGAAGGCGGGCGGCGGCTGGAGTGCCAGGTTGTCCTTGGCGACAGACGTCACGGTCACGCTGGCGACGCCGTCCAGGGTGCCGGGACCGAACGCGACGCTGGCCCCGTCGTTGCTGCGGACGATCCCGCCGCTCTCGCCGACCTGCTGGTTCGCGCCCGTCAGCGCCTCGGCGACGCGGACGCGGATCGTCTCTTCGCCCCACGCATAGATCACCGTCACGCTGGTCTCGCCGAGACCGGCCGCCTTGATTACGCCGCTCTCGTCGACGCTGACGATCCGGCTGTCGCCGACCAAATATACGGCCTTGGCGGGATCGGCGAAGAACTCGAGCGAGGGATCGATCGCGGTGACGATCTGCCGCTCGCCGCCCGCGGGCAGGATGGTGACCGCGTCCGGGTAGGCGTCGATGTTGAAGATCGCGGTGATCTTGTCGTCCGCGGTGAGGGGATCGCCGACCCCGACCACGGTCGCGGCCGAGATCGCGCCCCGATTAGCGCGAATTATCGTCGTGCCCGCATTGGACGCGGTGACGACGCCCTGCGGATTGAGGCTCGCAACCGACGCCTTGTCCGACTGCGCGTTAACGTACCAGAGCGGCAGGACGACGTCCTGCTGGTCGGCGAAATCGCCGATCACCTGGAGCGTCGTCGTGTCGCCCGCCTTGCCCAACTGGACGCGCCGCTGGTTGAAGTCGAGCGCGATCAGCGCCGCCGCCGACACGTCGATCCCGAGGCGCGCCTCCGCCGAACTGCCATAGCCGTCGTCCGCGACGACGCGCACCGACGCCGCGCCCGAATAGCCTGCGGACGGCGTGAACACCACGCCGCGCCCGTCGCTGGTCAGCGTCGCGGTCCCGTTGTCGGCGCCGAGAATGCGGTAATAGACGCGGTCGCCGTCGGGATCGGTCGCCAGCGGCTGGAGGTTGATCGTGACCGGCAGATCGACGTGGGTCTTGAGCACCGGCGGCAGTGTGTTGAGCGTCGGCGCGAGGTTCGCGCGGAAGCCGAAGTTCGCCGCGACGAGCTGGCGATCGCTCGCGCCGACCACGCCGTCGCCGTCGACGTCGGCTGCGCCGCCTCCCGCGAGCAACTGGCTGTCTACGCCGTCGACCCGGGCGTTGCGATCGATGTCGCCCGCCGCCGACAGGTTCAGCGAATAGTCGCCGCTTCCCGAGACCGCGAGCTGGTACAGCCCTTCGCCTGCGATGGAGAAGAGGGTCACCGCGCCCGTCGCGGCGGCGATCCGGCCAACCGGGGTCAGGCCGGGGATCGACACCTGGACGTCGCCGGTCGTGGCGACGCGAAGCAACATCGCGCCGCCCGCGATCCCGGCGGTCTCGCTCGCGCGAACCGTGAAGGCGTAGGCGGCGGTCGCGCCGCCTGCGAGCGTTCCGGTGACCGTCCGTGGCGAGTAATCGACCGCGGTGCCCAGATCGGCCGCGATCGGCGCGGTGCTGACCGTCCCGTCGGCGGCGTAGCTGACCCGCTCGCCCGCGCCGCTGGTGTCGATCACGGTGACGAGGCGGTTCCCCGAATAGCCGTAGCGGCTGCCCGTCCCCGCCTGCAGATCGCGTGCCGCGACCATTCGACCCGCGGCGTCGTAATCGTATTGCACCGCGCGGCCGTCGGGCGCGGTCGCGCGCACGATCCGCCCCTCGCCGTCGCGGAGGAAAGCGAGCTGCGCGCCGCCCGGCCCGGTGACCCCGCTGCCGCCGACGTAGAGCGCGCCCGCCGCGCTGCGGATCTCGGTCGTGCCGCGGCTGCTGTCGATCACCCGCGTCGTGCCGTCGGGGCCGGTCAGCCGGTAGTCGCCGTCGCCCCATATCGGCGCGGCGGGGTTGTACGCCTGACCCGTCGTTGCATCGAAATAGCCGTTCCCCGAGCGGCGAAGCTGCGCGTCGGGGGTCGCCAGCGTCCATCCGGGGACGTCGGAGACCCAGGCGGGCCGGAACAGCGTGCCGTTTCCTACCGCATCCATGACCGGCTGAAAGGTGAAGCCCGCGCGCTCGCCGTTCGGCAGCGTCACGGTGACGCGGGTTCCCGCGCGCAAGGGAGCGAAGATTCCCGACGCTTCCTTGCCGGTCGGCGCGAGGTCGGTCTCGACGCCGGTGTCCAGGCCGAGGAAGGTCCAGGGCTCGGCCGCGAGGCTGTCGTAGCGGCGGGTGAGCTCGAAGGGCACGCCGCCCAACATGACCGACAGGTCGGTCGCGCGCCGGACATGCTGACCGAGCTTGGTCGCGGTGCGCACCTCGACCCCCGCTTCGGTCACCGAAATGCGCCCGGTGATGTCGCGTGCGGTCAGCCGAACGGTATACAGCCCGTCGGCCAGCCGCCGCGCGTCGACGCCGCCCAGCACGCCCGTCTGCGGCGCATCGCCGCGCGCGAGAAGGGTCGCGACACCGTCGGCGCGCACCAATTCGAGCGCCCACCAGTCGAGATTGCTGTCAGCCACCGAGCCGACGAGTTCGGTCTCGCCGAGCAGCGTCGCGCCCGACAGCCCGCCCGCAAGCGCCACAACCGGCGCGGCATTGTCCTGCGGATCGCGGACCTTGAGTTCGCTGGAGACCGTGCGCTCGCCGCCGTCGGCGTCGATAGCGGTGGCGGTCAGCACGATCTTGCCCGGCGCGGCCGCGGTGATCGTCGCGCGGCCCTGCGCATCAAGCTGGAGCTCCTGCCCGCCCGCGAACAGACGCAGCGAGGTGATGTCGGCGACACCGTCCGCCACCGCATGGACGAGCACTTGCTGCCCAGGCACGGCGGGGAAGGACGGCGTGATCTCGATCCGCACCGCGGGCGGCACCGGCACGAGCGTCGTCCGCAGCAGCACCGATTGGCGGGTCGTGACGGTTCCGTCGGAGGCGAGGAAGGTGACCACCCGGTCGCCCGCCTGCCCCGGCCCCGGCGTCCAGGTGAACACCCCGGTTGCGGCGTTCAGTTCTGCGCCGTCAGGCTTGTTCTCGATGCCGAAGGTCAGCGTCGCGCCCGCATCGGGATCGCTCGCCTCGAGCGTGAAGCTTTTCGTCTTGCCGATCACGAAATTGTGATCCGACTCGGCGAGCACCGGCGCGCGGTTCACATTGGCGATGCGCAGCACGACCTGCTGCGTCGACACCGCGCCGAGCACGTCATAGGCGTTGATCGTCAGCAGGTGATCGCCCGCCTGCGCGAACCCGGGCGTCCACTGGAATTCGTTCCGCGCCGCGACGTACAGCGCGCCTTCGGGCAGGCCGGTGACGCTGGTGACCACCGCGTCGCCGTCGGCATCGCCGGTGACCAGGGTGAACGTCATCCGCGCGCCCTCTCGGCCGAGCTGCGTCGGCAGCGGGACGAGCGTCGGCGCGCGATTGGCGTTGGCGACGGTGATCCGCACGAGCTCTTCGCTCGACAGGTCGCCGTCGGTCACCCGGAAACGGACGAGATACTCCCGCTGCGCGGTATAGGGCGGCGTCCAGGCGAACGCGCCGGTCATCGGGTCGAGCGTCGCGCCGGGCGGAAGTCCTTCGGCCAGGAAGGTCAGGCTGTCGCCGTCGGAGTCGGTCGCGCGAAGCTGCAAGGTGAGCGGCTCGTTCTCCTTGGCAACGACCGCGCCCTGCGCGATGGGCGCGAGCACCGGCGCGGCGTTCGACGTGCGGACGACCAGCGCGAAGCTCGCCGTCGTCGTGGCGGGGCTGGTCTTGCCCGCGCCGCTGTCGGTGACCCGGACGACCGGCGCATAGGCGCCCACGTCCGCCGCGGACGGAGTCCAGGTGATGATCGCCCGGCCGTAGGTCGCGGTGGGGGTGATCGTGGCGCCGGGCAGGCCGATGAGCTCGAAGGTGAGCGGATCGTCGCTCTGCCCGACACGGTCGAGGTCGGACGCCTCCACGACGATCTGCATCGGCTTGCCGATCACCGCCACGGTATCGGGAATACGCGCGACGACCGGCGCTTCGTTCGCGCTAACCACCGAGATCGTGAAGGTCATCGCGCCCGACAGGCCCTTGTCGTCAGCCGCCGCGACGACGATCGCATAATCGCCGCGATGCCCCGCCCCCGGCGCGACACGCAGCACGCCCTGCCCGCCGCCCTGGTCGATGAAGGTGATGAAGCCGGGCAGCGGCTGCCCGCCAGACTCCAGCACCGCGGTCATCGCCTGGACGATGCCGTCGACGTCGCTCGCCGACACCGCGATGTCGGTGACCGTGCCCGGCGCGACCTGAACCGCCGCCTTCTGCGCGACGACGGGCCGCGCATTGGCGTCGAGGACGGTGATCGGCACGACGATCTCGTCGGTCTTGGGCGCAGCGCCGTCGCCGGTGTCGGTCGCACGGAAGCGCACCGCGTACGTGCCCGCCTGCGCCATGCCCGGGGTCCAGCGGAACTCCAGCGTCTGCGCGTCGAAGGTCGCGCCCGTGGGCGCGCCGCCGATCAGCTCGACCGTCACCGTCCGCGGCGCGGTCCCCATCTCGACATACGCGCCCTGCCCGTCGCGCATCCCCGGCGCGTACCAGGGGTTGTCGGGATCGAAGGCGAACGCCTGGAACGCGAGCTGCTGTCCCTCGAACACCTGCCAGCCGTCCTGCGGCACGAACACCGGCGCGCCGTTGGCGTTGAGCACGGTGATCGTCGCCGCAACCTCGGTCACCGCATCGCCGTCCGCGACGGTGAACGGCACGGTATAGACCCCGGCCTGGGTGAAGCCCGGAGTCCAGACGAACTCGCCGGTCACCGGGTTCAGCGTCGCCCCGAACGGCAGCGCGTCGCTGGCATAGGCGAGCGCGCCCACGCCGCGACCGGCCGCCTGAAGGCGGAAGCGGACGGTGTCGCCCTCGCTCGCGGTGCGGCTGCCGGGCACGACGACCGACGGCGGCCGCCGCCCGTCGGCGACGCTGAGCCTGACGCTGGTCTCCGCCCGCTCGCGCCCGTCGCTGGTCAGGAAGCGGACGGTGTAGGTCCCCGCCTGCTCGAAGGTCGGCGTCCACGAGAACACGCCCGTGACCGCATCGAACACCGCGCCCGCGGGCAGGCTGTCCGCCCAGTTGGTCAAGAGGTCGCCGTCGCTGTCTGCCGCGCCGATGGCGAAGGTGATCGCCTGACCCTCTACCCCGCCGACCGCGGTCGGCGCGCCGACGATCTGCGGCGCGTGGTTGCCGCCCGCGACATCGACCAGAAAGCGCTGGATCGTGATCGCGCCGCGCGAATCGAGCGCCTGCACCGCAATGCCGGTCGTCGCCTTGGCCCCCGCCGCCGGAGTCCAGGTCAGCAGCCCGGTCCCTGCGTCGATCGTCATCCCCGAGGGCGCTTGCAGCAGATTGTAGACGATCGTGTTGCCGTCGGGATCGCTCGCCTGCGCCTGATAGGCGAACACCTGCCCCAGCGTTGCGCGCGCGGGCGGTACGCTGGTGAAGACGGGGGCGCCGTTCGCCGCGGTGCCGCCTGCGACGCCGGTTGCATGATCGACCCGCTGCCCGCTCGTCGCCTGGATCGAGATCGTCCGTCCGGCGCTCGATTCACCCACGTCGAGCCGCCCGTCGGGGCCGAGCGACTGCGACAGGTC
The DNA here is from genome assembly GCA_005773165.1 of Sphingomonadales bacterium. Lineage (GTDB taxonomy): Bacteria > Pseudomonadota > Alphaproteobacteria > Sphingomonadales > Sphingomonadaceae > Sphingomonas. Next base: position 17,115 of record SXHP01000008.1, read on the forward strand.
GATCAGCCATCGGCCGTCGTCCATCCGCCCCGCAGCGCCCTGCGGTATCCCCGAGTAACCGTGCGCCGGATCAAGGATCAGCAGCGCGGGAAGCACCAGCGTGCTGTCGCTCTTGTTGGTGACCACGACGTCGTACGACACCGTGCCGGTCGCGCGGTTGAGCCGGGTGCCGGTGAAGGTCACCTCGACCCTGGACGACAGGTCGTCGACCGCGTCGAACACCACCGTCTTGCGCTCGGCGAGCGGCATGCCGGTGACCGCGACCGCATTCTTCTCGATCGCCAGCGTGTAGCGGTCGGCAGCGAGCAGCCCGAAGCCGACATAGGCGGTGCGCGTCGCCGCATCATAGGTGACCGAGGTCGCGCCGCGCACCCCCACGGCCGCGCCGAGCAGGCTGTAGTTGGCGAGGTTGAGCACCGATCGCGGATCGCTCGCGGGCCCTGCGAACATATCCTGGTCAAAGGTGGCCGACACGAACGCCATCGGCAGCGCGACGACGCCCGCGGCCGAGACGCTGGTCGCGATCACGGTCGGGGTGGAGGCGGGCGCGACGACGTCGACCTGATTCGACTGACTGACCAGCAGCCGCCCGTCGCTGGTCGTGACCAGCACGTCGCCGCGCGATCCGCCACGCGCCAGCTCGACCTGCCTGAGCGTCGCGACGTCGACCATCGTCAGCGCGGACCCCGCCGCCGCGACGCCGGTGTCGGCGAGCGCGCCTGCGTTGTGCGAGACGAACAGCAGACCGGCAAACGGCGTGCCCGCCCGCCCGAAGGCGATCGAATCGACCGGGCTGTCGAAGTCTAGCATCGTCTCGCCCCGCCGGTTTTCGGTGAAGCGGATGACTTGGGCCCGGTCGGGCCAGGTGGTCGCCCACAGGCTGCCGTCGGGGGCGAAGGCGAGAGAGCCGACGCGGATGTTGCCGTCGCGGCTCCACAAGGTGAACGCGCCGGTGTCGGGGTCGAACACCTCGACCCCCGCATTGGTCGACACGAAGAGCTTGTCACTCGCCGGATCGAGCGCGAGCGCGACCGTGACGCCGTCGCCGAAGCGGTCGAGCACCTGACCCGTTGTCGGGTCGAGGCGGACCAGCGCGCCGCCGCCGGTCGTCGCCCACAGGCGGCCGACCCGGTCGAAGGTCATCGTGTAGATGGGGTCGCTCAGCGTCGCCATCGGCTGTCCCGCCGCACCGCCCTCGCCCGAGAAGCGCCAGATCGAGCCGCGGTTGGCGCCGCCGGAGATCAGGAACGACCCGTCTGGGGCCTCGGCGATCGCCATCGGGCCTATGCCCGCGCCGCTCGCCGGGATGCCCGTCGCGAACGCCTGCGCCGCGAACGGGTTGAGCACCGCGTCATATTCGCTCGCGCGGGTGACGGGGGCTTGCGCAGGGATGCCGGTCACCTGCTCGAACAGCGGGTTGCTGTCGGGCGCGGGCGGCAACGGCGCGGGGGCCTCGCCGAAATTAGGCGGCGTCGTGCCCGGCACGGTAGGCAGTCCGCCCAGATTGACCCCCGAACCGTCGTCGGTCGCGTTGACCCCGGCGCGCGGCTGTTCCTGGTTGCCCGCCTTGTCGGTGGACAGCGCCAGGAATTCGTAGCTCTTGCCCGCCTCGCCCGAGAAGACGAGCGTGCCCGCGGCCTGCGCGAGCTGACGCTGCCAGATGCGGAACGCGCCGTCGTTCTCGGCGACGTAGAGCGTGACGTGCTTGAACCCTGCGCCGAGCGCGTCGTCGTTCGAGGCCCACTTCACCTCGAAATCCTGCGTAGCGCCGATCCGCGTGGCGACAATCGAGCTGACCGGCGCGCGGCCGTCGAGCCGCTGGACGATCGCGGAGGTCGTCTCGGGCGCGAGGCCGGAGAGCGCCACCGTCGCCTGCGCCGCAATCTCGGTTCCGCTCGGCAGATCGACGCGGGGCTGCGCGGTCCAGCCGACGAAGCCTTGGCCGCCCGCGGTCGGATCGTTGGGTTTGAGGAGCCCGCGGGTGCGGTCCTGCAGCACTTCGCCGGTGTCGGGGTCGATCGCCTGGATCAGCCAGCGCGCGACCGCCGGGTTCTGATACTGGTCAAGCACCGCGCTGACCCGCAGCACGAAGCCGCGGGTCGCGACGAAATCGTAATCCCCCTGAAAGGAGCGGCGGCCGTCGGGGACGTCGATGGTGATGTCGCCGATCTTGATGTCGCCGAGCGCGAAGGTGCGCGGGTCGAGGTCGCCGTCGAGCTGAGTGACGATGCTGATCTCGTTGACATAGCCCGTCGCCCCCGCCGGGTTCTGGAACTGCACCGCATAGGGCAGGTCCGCGCCCGTCGGCAGCCAGCCGCCGGTGTCGACCGTCGAGGGGCCGTTAAGCGACGACAGGCGCGACCCTTGCGTCCCCGCGCCGAGCAGCTTGCCGAAGTCGAGATCGGCGAGGTCGCCGCCCTCCGCCCCCGCGATGTCGAACTGCGCCAGCTCGTCGGGCAGCCCCAGCCCGCGCTGGCCGAAGTCGAGCCAGGGAACGTAGACGCGGAACGCCTGGAAATGCGTCGGGTGCGACAGCCCCAGGTCGAACGTGCCCACGGTCGGCGTCGCGGGCACCGGGATCACCCCCTCGCGCTTGTCGGTCTTGCGCTTCTCCCAATATTCGATCTGCGCCATGCCCGTGCCGTCGGCGCCGTAGAGCTTGCGGATCTGCTCAAAGAAGCCGGGCAGGTCGCCGTCGCTGCGGATCGGATTGCCCGCGGGCCCGAACAGGATGCCCGACGCGATCGTCGACATCAGGCTGACGACCTTCGCCTGCGTGCGGATCGGCGGGGCGGTTCCTTCGGGACGGAGCGCGCCCGAGCCCTCGAGCGCGGCGAGGTACAGCTTCACCCAGGCGTCTTCGTCTGCGGCGAGGGCGACCAGCGCGGACGGAGCGTCGGCGCGGGCGAGCACCGCCTGGCGCAGGTCGACCGCGATCGCGGTCTGGTATTCGACGAACTCGGCGCGGGTCATGCTCGTCGCCGCGGCGACGACGTGGAAGCGGTAGGGAATGAAGACCTGGTCGTCGGCGGACGGAATCGTCGCGGTTCCCGCCAGCATGCCGGGCAGGTCGAGCTCGTCGAGCGCCGCGCCGTACGCGGGGTCGGTCGCGCGCGCATCGGCCTTCACCGCCGCCCACCACGCCTCGACGCCCGCTGGGCCGTTCTCCAGCAGATACGCGAATTGCGGGTAGGCCGCCGCCATCTGCGCGCGGAACGCCTCGAACGCGCGCTCCGACAGCTCCTTCAGCCCCGGATAGGTTGCGACGTTGAAGGTGAAGCCGTCATGGCCGTCTGCGGGCTGATCGAACACGAAGCCAGAGGCGAGCAGCTGCCCCGCCTGCCTGCCCGTGATCGCGTTGATGAACGGATCGAGCGCATTCCACGGCACGGTCGCATTGGCCGTCCCGACCGCCCCGTCGGGCGTGCCGCGGACGTTGGTGAACGCGTCGAGATAGGGGATGCCGTAGACATAGGGGTTCACCCCCAGGTTCGGCACGCCGATCTGGAACAAGGTGTAGGGCGCGTCGACGTTCGACTGGTTGGTCAGCCCGACCGAGTAGATGCCGGTGTCGCCCGCCAGGATGACGCGCGGGCCGCCGACGCCGATCTGGACGTCCGCCTCGATCTCGCGCTCGACCAGGAAACGGTAGGGGATCGTCGCCTGCGACCCGTCGGGGTTGATCACCTCCAGGTCGTACAGTCCGTGCGGCGCGCCGGTCAGGTCGAACTTCGCGACGATCTCGGTGCTGTCGATCACCCGCCAGCTCACCGGCTCATACTCGGCGATGCCGGGGCGCTTGAGCTTGACGATCGCGTCGTTGTCGAAGCGCGCGCCGGTGATCGTCGTGGTGACGAACTTGCCGTCGCCGCCGCGGTCGGTCGCGACCCCGGTCACCGCCAGCGGCAGCAGGTCGGCGAGCAAGGTGACGTCGCTCCCGGCCGCAGGGCCGCTCGCGCCGCGCACCAGCACGTAATAGACCCCGGGCTTGGTGTCGGCGACGATCGTCACGCGGTCGCCGTTCGCCAGCGTCTCGGACCCGACGTCGAAGGTCGCCGCGCTCGGCTTGGCGTCGTGGCGCAGGAACACGTCGCTCGCGCTCTTCGGGTCGGCCGCGTCGAGGCGCAGGCGAAGCGTCTGGTCGCCGGGGACCTCCAGCCGGTAGAGCCGCTCCTGCCCGGGCTTGAGCGTCGTCGTCAGCGGCACGCCGATCGTCATTGTATCGACCGCGGTCGCGATCGATCCGGCGGACGCGGCCTGGTTGTCCGCCTCGCCGACATCCTCCCATACCTGGTTGAGAATGTCGGGACGAATGATGACGCGGTAGTCGCCCGGCAGCACGCTCGGCAGCGTCGTCGTCAGCTTCGCCGCGACGTCGTAGGACTGGCCCGGCGCGAGCGTGCCCGTGTAGCTCGCGAAGCCGAGATAGACGTCGTCGAGGTCCCACGTTCCGTCGACCGACAGGTACACCGCGTCGCGCCACGCGCCCTGAACCGCTGTCGCGCTGCTGTTCTGGACCTTCCACGATACGCTGAGCGAGTCGCCCGACTTGAGCGGCGCGCCGCCCGCTTGCGGCACAGTGATCGAATCGGCGACGACGGTCAGGTTCACCGGATCGGGCCGCCGCGCGATGAACGGATTGCTGGCGGCGGCATTGTCGCGCTCGTCGATTTCGTAGACCTTGCCCGTGACGGTGGCACGTGCAGGGTCGACGACGACGAAGACGTAATAGGCGTCCTGCGGCAGGTCGCTCGGCAGGGTCACCGTCCGCGTCCGCGGCAGCGCGCTGGTCGCGCCGACGCCGCCGATATGCGCATAGGTCGCGAGAAAACGGTCGGTCGTCAGGTCGAGCACGGGATCGCGCGAGATGTAGATCAGCTCGTCCCACGATCCCTGCTCCGGCGGGGTCGCGCCGCCCGCGTTCCAGAGGTCGTAGGTGACGACGAACGGCTGGCCGCGGGTCAGTTGCTGCTCCACAGAGACGCCGCGCACCTGAAGGTTGGGCAGGCTGGTCTCGACGACCTGGATCGCCTCCGCTTTCTCGTTGTTGCCCTCGTCCCTGAACTCGCGGACGTTGCCGGTGTTGTTGCCCGCCAGCCCGTCGAGCCGCGGCGACAGCGAGCTCTCGTACAAGGGGGTGGCGACCATCCCGGAATCGGCGCTGGCGATGACGTTGAGCGGCCCTTTGAGCTCGAACGGCAGCGTGACCCACGCTTCCGCCCAATAGCTCTCCCCTGCGCCGAGCACGCCGGTGTGGAGGCTTTCGGCCTTGACGACCTTGCCGTTCTTGGGTCCTTCGAGCTGATAGTCGCTGGTGTCGAGCGCGCTGTCGATCGACAGGAAGACGCGGTCGGACCACGCCGCCTCGCGCGTCGCGCGGTCGCCGACGTTCTTGACCAGGAAGCGCACCAGGAAGGTGCTGCCCGCCTGAATGGAATCGGGCAGCTCGAACTGCTCGATGCGGAGGTCCGCCTCCTTGTAGGTCACCGGGAAGGCGGCGGCGCGGTGGTTGTTCGTCGTCGGGGTCTCGAAGATCGATCGCGAGAAGCGCCGGAGCGAGCCGCCGTTGACGCCTGCGGTCTCATGCCCGCCGTCGGTGTTGGTGAAGACGTGGACGTACCATTGCCCGTCGCTACCAGGCGGCACGTTGAACTGGACGGTGTTGGTGTAATCCTCGCCGTCCGACGCCTTGCGGATCGAGGTCGCGACCTTGACCGCGCGGTCGGCGCGGAACTCGGCGTCCTTGGACACGTAGATCGTGTCGGTCCAATATTGCGTCCCGCTCCAGACGGCTGCGCCCATGTTCTCGACGCGGTAGGTGACGCTGGTCTGCTCGCCCGAATCGACGGGCGCGGGCGGATCGACCCGGACGACCTGCATGTCGGCGGGCGCTGCGGTGATCGCGGCGGCGGTCGAATCCTCGTTGTCGAAGGTGTCCGAATCGCCGAGGTAGAGCGACGACACGATCAGATAGGTTCCAGTCACCGACGGCGCGAGGTCGAAATCGTGCGCCGTGGTGTAGCTCGCCCCGGGCGCAAGCGCGCGGACGTTGGCGAACGCGCCCAACTCCCACCGCCGCGTCGATTCGGCGAGCGTCGGCGCATCGGTCAGGTACACGCGGTCGAGCCAGAAGCCCGCGGGCCGGTCACCGCTCGCGGCGACCGTCCACTGCGCCTTCAGCGTGCGCGCGGCGGGGTCCACTTGCGCGCTCACCCCAGACACGCCCACCGAGCTCGTGCCGCCGCCGGGAATCGGCGTACCGACGACGATGATCGCGCGCGCCTTGAAGTTGTTGTCGTTATATTCGTTGGAATCGTCGTTGGGATAGGCGGTCGACGGTTCCTCCAGCAGCGTGCCGTAGGGGTCGGTCCATGCGGTGATGTAGTAATTGCCCGACGGCAGCCGGTCGGGCAGCGTGACCGTGGCGGTGCGGTCCTTGCCCTGATCCTTGACCAGCGTCCCCTCCGCATAGGGCATCGTCGCGAGCAGGATATCGCCCTTCGACGGATGCGGGCGGCCCGGGTGGGTCGTCAGCCAGACCTGCTCGGTCCACGCCGGGTTCTGCGTCGCCGCCAGTCCACGGTTGGTGACCGTCCAGGTGACGGTGAACTGGCTGCCCTCAAACACCTGCGCGGGCGCGACCGGATCGGACACGACCAGGTCAGGAAAGGCGATCTTGTCGACGGTGAAGGTCTTCGCGCCGACGTTGCTGTCGGCGGTGTCGTTGGGCCATTCGTCGATCGCGTTGCCCGCGTCGGCGCGCACCAATATGTGGATGTTCTCGCCCGAAAAGCGCTGCGGCAGCAGGAACGGGTCGGTCTCGACCGCGTAGCGGTCGCCGCCGAGCGGAGCGCCCGCGGCGGCCAGCGCGGTGCGGTTGCCCTGCCGCTGGATCAGGATGTCGTCGGCGCTGATCTTGTCGTCGAGCGACAGCCAGACCTCGTCGGTCCAACTCCCCGCGGTCGGCAGCGCGCCTGCGTTGACGATCGTGTAGCGCACCGCCATCCGCTCGCCCGCCCGAATCGCGGTCGTGGCGACGATCTGGTCGACTTCCAGATTCGGCCGCGGCTTGACCTGAACGGTCAGCGTGTGGAGGTTGGAGCGGTTGTCCGCCTCGTCGCTCTCGTACACCGCCCGCCCGCTGTCGGTCACGACGTACAGCTCGTACGCCGCGCTGGTGTGGATCGGCAGCAGGATCTCCTCGCGGCGGCGATAGCTGACGCCGGACTGGAGCGGCCCCTCATAGGTGTAGCTCGCGACTTCCGTGCCGACGCCGGTGTCGCCCAGCTTGCGCATGAAGACGCGGTCGATCCAGCGGCCCTCGGCGGCGCCGGGGCCGTCGTTGCGCACTTCCCACGACAGGTCGATCGTGCTGCCCTCGGGAGCCGAGCCGACCGCCTGCAGGTCGCCGACGAAGACGAGGTCGGGCGCGTCGGACAGGCTGATCGTGAGCGGAGCGGATTCGCCCGCGTTGTTGGCCGTGCTCAAGAACTCGTAGACCGCGCCGTTCGCCGCCGCGCGGACCAGCACCTTGTAGTCGCCGCTGACCCCGTCGGGCAGGTCCACCAGCGTGCTGTGGGAATAGCTGCCCGTCTCCGCCGCGACGAAGCCCAGATGGCTGAACCGTTCGAGCAGGATTTCGGGGCCGGTGCCGTCGGCGCGCTTCAGATAGATTTCGTCCGACCAGCGATCGATGCTGGTCAGCCCGTCGCCGATGTTGGCGACCGTCCAGGTCACCCGCATCTGCCCGCCCGACTTGCCGTCGCCCGAGACGGTGACGCCCTGCATCGCCAGGTCGGCGGGCGCGACGGGGGTGACGTCGAGGGTGGTGGCGAGCTCCTTTGCGTTGGTGTCCGCGCCGTTCTCGAACACCGCGCGTGCGGGGGCCGCGCCGACCGCATCCGCCTTGACGAACAGGTGGTAGCGCTTCGACGTCTTGGGGTCGAAGGTGATCGTGGCGCTGCCCTTGTAGTCGGCCAGCGACGCGAGCCCGGTGCGCGCGACGCTGGCCATCACCACGTCGTCGCTGTCGCCGAGCACCGCGTTGCCCGACACGATCACCTGATCGATCCACGTGCCCGCCGCCGCCGCCTGGCCGCTGTTCCGGACCGTCCAGTCGACCTTGACGCTGGCCGGATCGCCGACCACCGCGGAGACCGCCTCGACCTCTGTGACCTCCAGGTCGGCATAGGGCGCAAGCTGAATCGCGATCGCGCCCGTCGCGACGTTGTTCAGCTCGCCCGCCGTCAATTCGCGCACCTCGCCGCCGCTGTCGGCGACGACACGCAGCGCGTAATCGCCGTCCGCGCCGATCGGCAAGGTCGCGGTGACCACCGCGCTCGCGTCGACGCTCTCGCCCGCCAGCGCGGCGTGGCGATAGGCGCCGAGCTGCACTTCGGGCGCAGTCGGGTCGCTCAGGCGGCGCAGCCATAGGGTGTCGGTCCAGGGCGAGGCGGTCGCCTTGCCCTCGTTGCGGACGGTCCACCGGATTTCGACCGTCGATCCCGACGGCGCGGTCCCGCTGCCGGTGACGATCACCGCCTCGGGCCTGAGATCGGGATGGGTCAGCGCGAACTCGGTCGAGCCAAGCCGGTTGCCGGAGTCGGCCAGCCCCTCCCAAACATTGTCGCCCGCGTCGACGACGACGACGATCCGGTACGGTCCGTCGGCGAAATCGGGCATCGTCACCTGCTCGGTGACGTCGTAGAATCCGGTGGTCGCCGCGACATCCTGGTTGCGCACCACCGCCTTCAGCTCGCGCGCGCCCGCCAGCGTGTCGCCCGAGGCGACCGGGACCAGATAGATGCGGTCGGTCCAGTCGGGACGCGCGGTCGCCGCGCCGCGATTCTCGACGTGGTAGGTCACCGGCACGACGTCGCCGGGCCGCGCCGCCGCGGGCCCGGTCACCGACGTGACGACGAGATTGGGAGCCGCCGCCGCCGCGACCGTGATCGCGATGCTCTTGGAATTGTCGCTCTCCGCGCCGCCCTCGAACACCGCGCCGCCCGCGTCACTCTCCAATCGCAGCGTCAGATTCCCTGAACGCCCGTCGGTGATCCGCACCTGCTTGATGACGGTGTAGAAGCCCGTCTGCCCGGTCGGCAGCACCCGCGTCTGCGTCTCTTCGGCGAGGACGAGGTCTGCGCCGCCCCCGCCCGACACGACGAGCCGATCGGTCCACGCGCCCGTCGCGGCGACTTCGCCCCCGTTGCGCACCCGCCACGACACTTCGAAATACTCGCCGTTCTGCACCGCCGATGCCGGGCCGAACAGCGCGTCGGCGACCAGATTGGCGGCGGGCGAGGTCATCGCCACGGCTTGCGTGTCGCTGTCGTTATCGGCGCGGGTCTCCGGCTCGACCATCGCGCCGCCCGCATCGGGACGGATGAAGATGGTGTAATCGCCGAAATAGCCCGTCGGCACCGCGATCGTCTCGGTCCGGACGTAGCCGTCGTTACCTGCGAGCGGCGCGCTGCGCACGAAGTCGTAGCGCAGGTCGTCGGCGTTGCCGATCACCGTGTCCCTGGTCAGGATCACCGCGTCGACCCAGGTCTTGCCCGCCTCCGCTTGGGCGGCGGTCGCGGCCGAATTATCGACCCGCCAACTGACGCTATAGCTCTGCCCGCCGCGCATCGCCGACGGCGCGGAGATCAGCGTCGCCGCCAGGTCCGGATAGCCGCGCGCGGCGACCGAGGCGTTGAGCGCGAGCGCGTTGTTCGCCTCCGCATCGATGCCGGCATAGCCTTCGCGGACCTGCCCGCCGCCCCCCGGCAACAGATCGGCGGTGACGCTGATCCGGACCGCGCCGACCGCCGTCGCGCCGTGCGGGACCTGGATCGTCGCGGTGCGATAGCGGCGGCCCTCCGCCGCCAGCGGCTCCGCGCTGGCGACGAACGCCGCGGCGAGCGGGGCGCCGGCCGCGTCGGTGATCTGGAGCCGGTTGCTCCAGCCGGTGCGCGTCGGCGCGGTGCCCGCGTTGACCTCCCACCAGCCCAGCGTCACCACGTCGCCCGCCGCAATCGCGCCGCTGAGCACCTGCAGCTCCTCGACGCGCAGGTCGGGGGCGTTCCAGCGCTGGACCGCGACGACGTTGTTGGTCTCGCCGTCGCGGGTGGCGTTATATTCCTCGACCGCGCCGCCGACGTCGAGCGCGACCTCGAACACGAAGCGTCCGGTGGCGAGCACGTCCGTCGCGAACGGCACCTCGAACGTGCGCGCCACGGACAGATCGCCCGACTGCAACACGCCTGCGACGTCGATCGTCTGCGCGAAGACGGTCTGCCCGGTGGTCGCGTTGCGGACGGTCAGCGTCTCGCGCCACGCGCCCGGCGTCGCGAGCGCGCCCGCATTGGTCGTCCGCCACGAGACGCTCGCGGTCCCGCCCGCGGTCCAGCCGCCGTCGGGGCCGATCTGCAGGTCGCGGACCTGGAGGTCGGCATAGTCCGCCAGCGCCGACGTGATCGTCGCCGACGCGCTGTTGTTGGTTTCGGCCGTATCGTCGCCGTTGCGCTCTTCGACGGTGTTGAGCTTATCGAGCTCGACCGTGACCAGGATGCTCCCCGCGCCCGCATGGCCTTCGGGCAGCACGATCGGCGGGGAGGTCCGGCGCAGCGTGCCCGTCGGCTGCAACGCGCCGTCGTGGGGGACCAGCACCTCGCGGATGAACTCGCCCGTCGCCGCGTTGGTCAGCACGACGCGGTCGACCCAACCTGCGCCCGTCGCGGCGCTGCCCGCGTTGGTCGTCGTCCAGCTCACCGTGATCGCGCCGCCCGATCGCAGCGCGCCGTCGACCTGGACGGGCGAGGTGACGACGAGGTCGGGCCCGGGTTGCCCGCCGATGCCCAGGATCGGCACGGGCGCGCCGATCGGGTTGGCGAAAATGCGGAACCGGTACGTCCGCGGATCGGCGTCGTTGCTCGTCCGCCCCTCGACCAGCAGCGTGTAGCGGCCGGTCAGCGGCATCACCATCGTGTCCTGGTCGCCCCCCAGATTTGGGCTGAGCTCCTCCAGGAACATCTGCCGCCCGTCCGGCCCGATCAGCCGCCACGAGACATAGTCCTTGGACAGGTGCCGCGCGTCGAAGAACAGCCGGTCCCCCGCCGCGGCATCGAACGCCCACAGGTCGGTCTCGCTGCTCGGCTCGATGGTCCCGCTCGCCTCTTCGCCGACGTCGAGATCCTCGGCGTAGGCCAGGTCGAGCAGCCCGATCTTGTAGGGAATGACAGTCTCGCCGGGGACGTCGACCGTCAGCGTGTAGTCGCCGGGCTTGAGGTCGAAGACGACCGCGCCCTGCTGATTCTCCGCATCGCTCGCGTTGAAGGTGCGGGTCGCGATCGGCCCCTGCGGCCCGGCGAGCGCCCAGGTCAGGTCGTGACTGAAGGTGCGCGCGTCGACATAGATGCGCTTGGGCGTCGTCACCGTGAAGCGATAGACGTCGCGCTCGCCCGGCTCACCGATGGCGTTGTCGATGACGTCGCCGAGCGCGACGGTCTTGGCGGCGACGTCGAGCTTGTAGGGCGTGAAGCGGAACTCGGCGTCCGTGGTCGCGCCGGTGTCGCCGTCGACGATCAGCGTGTAGCCGCCGGTATGCGCCAGCGCGACGGTCTCGACCGCGAAGGTCGAGGTGAAGTCGAACGATTGCGTCCCGTTGGCGAGCGGCACCGCCTTGCCGTACGGGTCGAGCAGCCGCCAGCCGACGGCGTTGTTGCCCGCCGTCGGCTTGAAGTACCAGCGATCGCCCGCCGCCGCGTCGATGCGGTACGCGACCGCGGACGAGCCGCGGACCCGCGCGACATTCTCCTGGTCCGCGGTCAGCGCGCCGGCCTGGCTGAAATCGAGGAGCTGGAACGCGTAATCGCTGACCGTGTCGCCGGTCGCGTCGATGACGAGCGTGTAATCGCCCGCGGCGGCGAAGAAGGCGGGCGGCGTGCTCGCATTGAAGTTGCGGCTGTCGAGCTTGCCCGTCGGACCGTGAAGCGTCCAGTTCAGCGCGGCCGAATTGGTCATGCTGTTGAACTGAAGCAACCGCCCGCTGCCGAGCGAGAAGGTGTAGCGGTCCTGCTCGCCCGGCGTGCCGATGCGCCCGTTCGTCACGCTGTTGTCCAGCGTGAGCTGCGCCGCGCCGTCCTCGATGGCGACGACGCGGACCACCGACGTGGTCGGGGCGGAGTCCGCGATATGCCCCTCGATCAACAGCGTGTAGCGGCCGGTCTGATCGAGCCGTTGCTCCCCCAGATTGATGAGCGTTCCGCTGGCCGCGACGACGCCGCCGTTCGGCGCGATCAGCCGCCAGCCCGGCGCGGTCGATCCGCTGACGTGATCGACGAAGACCCGCTGCCCCGCGAGCGCGTCGAAGCCGAGCAGCCGCGTCGTATTGCCCGGAGACAGCGTCACGCTCGCCCCCGTCATCGCCGCCGCGCCGGTGATCGCGATGGTTTCCGCGCCCGACAGCGGCAGGAGGCGGAAGCTGTAGCTCGGCGTCGCGTTGTTCGCGGCGGACACCGCCACCGTGTAGATGCCCGGCGCAAGCTGCAGCACCGGATTGCCCAACAGCTCGCTTGAATCGCTCTGCCGGAAGTTGCGCGGTCCGCTCACCTGCGTCGGCCCGGACAGGGTCCAGCGCAGATCGGCGTTGTTGGTCAACGCATCGAACACCGCCGCGGTAGGCTGGGTAAGCGTGAACTGATGGAGGTACACGCCGCCCGCGCGCGCGACCGCGCCGTTCACGGCCGTGTCGCCCGGCGTGAAGCTCGGCGTCGCCGCCGCGGCGGCGGTGTGGCGCAGCATGATGTTGTCGACGTCCTGATCTGCTGTCAGGCTGCTGCCGGTCTGGGCGGCCAGCATCACGCGGCTCGCGACCGGCTCGAAGCCAGCAAGGAACAGCTTGTCGACGATCGTCACCGGCGTCGCCCCGGGGGCGTTGACCTGCACGGTCAACAGCGCGCCGCCGCCGGTGCGCTCCACCAGCACCCGCGCGTGATTGAACAGGCCGTTCGACAGCGTGAACGGCAGCGCGGTCACCGTCTGGACGACCGCGCCGTTCCAGTGGATGGACACGTGATTGCCGTTCGGATCGCTCCCGGTGTTCAGCGGATCGAAGCCGATGCCGAGCGCGCCCGGGACGTTGGGCTCGACGCTCGCGATCGGGCCGACGCCTCCGACGCCGAATTGCGCCACGGGCATCAGCAGGAACGCGATCCCCTCGCCTCCCGTCGACTGGTTGCCGCGCCGGGTGATGCGGAAGTCGAACGCCGCTTCGATCGAATCCTGCGCGCCCGCGGCGTTGGTCGACACCGCGACGGACGCGGCGGTGTTCGGGGTATCCGCTCGGGTCAACCGCATGAATCGGCCGTTCGCGCCGGTGCTCTCCAGCACCTGCGCCGCCGCGCCCGCGACGTTGCGCAACGCCCAAGGCAGGCCCGCGTCGGTTTCGAAATCCTGCAGCGTGTCGCCGGCGGTCGCCGCAACCTGGGTGAAGCTGCGCACGGTGAAGCGATAGTCGAGCTCGGCGCTCGCGTTCGCCGCCCCTTCGACCAGCACATGATAGACGCCCGCCATGGACGCCGTCAGCACGTCCGTATCGGCGAGCTGCGCCGGCCCGATCACCGTCTGGCCGAGCGGGTCGATCAAGCGCCAGCGGGCGGCGGAGTTTTCCGTAGGCAGGCTCCAGTCGATCTGGAAGCGCATGCCCGCGGTCGCCTGAAAGGCGACCGTGTCGCTCTCGCGTCCGGTCTCCGCCAGCGTGCCGTTGAACGGAGCGTCGAGCGTCGCGGCCGCGACCGCGGGCAAGGATCGCAGCTGGAATCCGTAGGCGAAATCCTTTAGGTCGTTCAGCCCTTCGATGCTCAACGTCCAGACGCCCGGGGCCAGCGTGATCGCCGACGCGCCGGAGAAGCCGGTGTGATCCGATTCATCGAAGTCGCGCGCGGTGACCAGTTCGCCGCCCGGCCCCGCAAGCGACCAGCGCACCAGGTTGGTGTCGGTCAGCGCGTCGAACACGACGCGGGTCGGATCGCTCACGGTAAAGCTGTAACGGTTCACCTCGCCCGCGGTCGCGATGCTGTCGCGAACCGCGCGGTCGAGCGTCAGCGGAACGGTGCGGTCGTCGACGGGTTGAACGCGAAAGGCATAGACCGCCTCGCCGCCGTTGAACGGGCTTCCCTCCAGCACTAGGGTATAGGCGCCGTCCGCGGGTACGACGAAACCCGCGCGATCCGCGAAGTTCGTGGAGGTGAACAGGTTCAACCCGGCGCCGTCGATCAGCCGCCAGCCGATCTGGTTGGTCGCGCCGCCCAGTTGATCGAAGAAGAGCGTGTCGTCTTTCGCGGCGGTGAAACGGAACGCCTTGCTCTCGCGCCCCGTCGACAGCGTGCCCTCGATCCGTGCGCCGAGCGCAAGCGGGGCGGCGTCGGCCAGGTCGAGCAGCCGGAACGCGAACGCGCCGGTCGTGTCGTTGGCCGCGTCCACGGTCAGCGTATAGGCGCCCTCGCGCAGCGCCAGCACCGGATTGACGTCGCTCGAATGATCGCTGTTGTGAAAGCTGCGCGCGTTGACGACCGTGCCGGTCGGACCGGTCAGCGTCCAGTTGAGGCTGGTGTTATAGGTCAGGCTGTCGAACAGCAGGTTGGCGTCGCGCGCCATCGTGAAGCTGTAGGTCCTGCTGTCGCCCGCCACGTCGATGCGTCCGCTGACCCCGTTCGGGTTGAGGTCATGCGCGACGACATTGGCGGGCAGCGGCGTACCGTCGAGCGGCAGTCCAAGCGCCAGCCCGGGCGTGCCCGCGGCGACGCCTACCGTCATCGCGTCGCGGATCTGCTGCGCGGTCCGCGCGGTCGACCACAGCCGCACCTCGTCGATCGCGCCCTCGAACATGCCATAGGTGCTGTCGCTGCGCTGAAGATGGCCGACCAGCAGCCGTGACGCGGTCGCCCGCCCGGGCAGCACCTGATTGGATCCGTTGCGGACGGACCCGGTTTTCACCTCCACACCGTTGACCAGCAGGCGCAGGACCCCCGCGGCGCGGTCGACCACGAGCGCGACATGGGTCCACTCGCCGACCTTCACGACATTGGCGGTGTCGCTCTGGACCGTATATTCACGGTCCGCGTCCCCAGCGACGCCGACCAGCGCGCCGGCGCTGTTGAAGTAAAGTCCGTAGGCGCGAAGGTCCCCGGGCAGGTCGCCCTTCTGCACGATCGGCGTCAGTCCGGGCTGATGATTGTCCGGTTTGACCCAGGCCTCGATCGTCAGGTCGCCCAGGATGTTTCCCACGCCCGCGCTGACGTAATTGGCGCCGCCGAACGCCTGCGCTTCGCCCACCTTGCCCGGCACGCGGCCGTCGGTCTCACCCGATTTCACGCCCGGAACGATTCCGATCGGCGCGACCGCGGGCAATTTGTTGATCGCCAGCCGGAAGTCCGCAGGCCGCGGATAATCGGCGCGCTGGTTCACGATCAGCGTGTACGCGCCCGAATAGGCCAGCGTCAGCGTGCCGATATCGCTCCAGCCGTTCGGCGCGACGACCTCACGCCCGTAGGGGTCGATCAGTCGCAGCTCCATCGTGGCGCTGGCGGTGAGCGCCTGAACGTCGACGAACAGCCGCTCGCCCGCAAGGGCGTCGATGCGGAACGTCCTGCTCTCGCCCCCCGCCAGCGAACCGCTGATCGGCGTGTTCAGCGCCGCGGGAGGCTGCTGCGACAGGTCGGCGATCCGAAACGCATAGGCTCCGGCGTAATCGCCCGGCGCGTCGAAGGTGACGGTGTAGCGGCCCGCGGGCGCGACGATGATCGGCTTGGCGTTGACATATTCGTCGAGGTCGCCCGTGCGCAGGTTGCGGGTGACCGACAGCCCCGGGCCGTCGATCCGCAGGACCACCGGCTGATTGTTCCAGCTTGCGAGCTGGTGGAACGTGTCCAGGAACAGCAGCCCGTTCTGCGCCAGGTCGAACGTGTAGCTGCGCACCTCGCCCGGCGTGCCGAGACGTCCTTCCACAACGCCGGCCACGCCCGCCAGATCGCGCTTCACCTGATGCGAGCCGCCGGATGCGACGTCCGCGACCACGACCGCGCCGGTCGCCTCGTCGAGCGGCAGACGCAGCAGCAGCCCGGGCGTGCCCGCCACTGGCGGCGTCGCCACATCGGCTGCGATCTGCGCGGCGGTCCGCGCGCCGGACCATAGCCGCACTTCGTCGAGAGCGCCTTCGAAGCGCGCCGGTGCGCCCCCCTCGGGGCCGCCCGCGATCCACAGCGGAGTGGACGAAGCGGGCACCGCCACACCGGTGCGGATCGCGCCCTCGCCGACCAGAATGTCGGCCGCGTAGAGGCGTATGGTTCCTGCGGTCCGGTCGATCATCGCAGCGACATGGGTCCAGGTCCCGGCGCGCACCGCGTCGGCGCTGCTCGTCACCTGTTGCGTGCCCGTCGCGTCCGTGGTCGAGGCGGTCAGCGAGCCGTCGGGGTTGAGCGTCAGCGCGAACGTCCGTCCGCCGGAGCCATTCCCCTTGTAGACCAGCGGCGTCGCCTCCGCGATCCGGTCGGGGCGCAGCCACAGATCAATTGTGACGCTGCCGTCGGTGTCGAGCGCGGGCGCGACCGCCTGGATCGTCTCATGTCCCGTCAGCGCCAGCGCCGATCCGCCGTCGCGCGGTTCCGCGAACGGACCGGTGAGCGCGCCGCCGAGGAGCAGGGGCACGGTGATGTCCTGCGCGCGGTGCAGCGTGAAGCGGTACGGCTGGCTGGCCGCCGCGTTCGCTGCGGCCCCCTCGACCGTGATCGTGTAGGCGCCGCCGAGCGCGGGCGTGAACTCCATATCGGCGGCGGACGCGGAGCCGAACGCCTCTTTGCCGGTCGGGTCGATGATGCGGACGCGCTGGTCGCCCGCGCCCGGGATCTGCTGAAAGTCGAGAAAGTAGCGTTCGCCCGCGGTCGCCTGAAACCTGAACATCCCGGTCTGCGACGCGGGGGCCAGCGCCGCCGTCACCGGCTGGCCGAGCGTGATCGGTCGGGCGGTCGCGGTGTCGAGCAGCGCGAAACCGAACGGGCCCTTCGTGCCGCCGCTGCTGGTCACGGTCAGCGTGTACGTGCCCGCGACCAGCACCTGCGGCTTGACCGCGCCGCCGGCCGTTCCGTCCGACTTGTCGAACGCTGCGCCGGCGACCTGGCCATAGGGGCCGTCCAGCGTCCAGCTCATGCCCGGGTCGCCGCTGCGTGCGTCGAACAGCATTGTGGTGGTGGCGTCCAGGGTGAAGGTATAGCTCTTGCGCTGTCCCGGCTGATCGAGGCTCGCCAGAACGACGCCGGACGCAGGCAGCGCCTCGCGCGTGTCGGCGAATCGGGTCACCGCCAGCGAATAGGCGAGCGACGCCGCCGCGCCGTTCGCGGCTCCTTCGACGAGCAGCGTGTAGCGACCCGGCCGCGGCACATCGAAGGTCGTCGCGCCCAGCGCGGCGCGATCGACCACCTGGTTGCCCCAGGGATCGACCAGCCGCCAGCGCAGCCCCGCCCCGCCGGTCGTCTCCATTCGGAACCGTTCGCCGGCGTTCGCGACGAAGCTGTAGGCGTCGATCTCGCCCGAGGGCGCCGCGGTTGCGGCGACTACCGTTCCGTCGACCGGCAATGCGGCTCCGGCGCCCAGATCGATGATGCTGAACGCGAATGCGCCGGTCGCCGCTCCCGCGCCGTCGACCGCGAAGTCATAGCTGCCCGGATCGAGCCGCAGCACGCGATCGGCGTTGCGGCCGCTGGAGTCGTCCGCCTCGAAATTGGCGCTGGCGACCGTCCCGCCCGGCCCCGTCAACGACCAGCTGAGGCTCGCGGTGGAGGCGCCGTTCGCCGCACGGTGCGCGTCGACCACGACGAAGGTGGGCTCCAGAACCGAAAAGCGATAGAACTGCCGCTCGCCCGGCAGGGTCAACGCCCCGCTGACTTGCGCTCCGCCGTCCTGCCGCTTGCCGAGCGCGATCGCGACGGGAGCCCGGTCGCCCACGCGCACCAGGTCGAACGCGAACGGGGCGGCGATCGCGCCGTTGCCGTTCGCGCCCTCGATCAGCAGCGTGTAGCCGCCCGCGACCGCCGCGACGAACTCGGCGTCGGCGAACCCGGCGGGGCCCGCGACCAGCCTTCCGGCGGGATCGATCAAACGGTAGGTCGCGGCCGCGCCGGCGGGCGCGCCGGTCACCACATCCAGGAAGAACCGCTCGCCCGCGCTGGCCGTGAAGCCGTAGGCGCTGGTCGCCCGCGCCGGACCGCCGGTCTGCGCGTTGAGGCTACCGGAGACGCTTTCCCTGGCCTGCGCGCCCGTCAACAGCGGCATTGCGGTCGCCAGGTCCAGAACCCGGAACGCCACGGCTTCGTTCGATGCGCCGGTGATGCGGAGCCGGTAGGTCCCCGCCACGGGCAGGTCGACGACCGTGTTGCTCGACGTCCCGAAGCCCTCGCCGTTGCTCAGCGTGAAGCCGGAGATCTCCGCGCCGCGCGGGCCCGTGATCGCCCAGTTCGCTCCGCTGTTGCTGAGCGAGTCGAGAACGACGCGCGTCGGGGCCGTGGTGGTGAACAGATAGTCCCCGACGCCGCTGGCCAGCGCGCCTTGCACCACCGCGCCCAGCGCGATGGTTGTGCCGGTGAGCGCCGGCGGCGGCGCGCCCGCCGTACGGTCCAGGCGCAGGCTATAGGTGACGGCGTCGTTCGCGGCGCCCGCCCCCTCGACGAGCAACGTGTAGACGCCGTCGAAAGCGAGCGGGACGTCGGGATTGTCGCTCAGCGGCGTGCGCCCCACCGTCTCACGGCCGAACGGGTCGACGATCCGGTACCACGCGCTGACGCCGAACGTCGCGAGATGGTCGATCGCCAGCCGGTCGCCGGCCGCCGCCGCGAACTGATAGGCATGGGTGCTGAGCCCCGGGGAAAGCACCTTGTCGATCAGCGCCTCGCCGAAGGTCAGCGGAACGGCGTCCGCGAGATCGATCAGGTTGAGCGCGTAATCGCCGGTCGCATCGCCCGAGCCGCCGACGATCAGCTGATAGCCGCCCGGCGACAGGAGCTGGACCGCGGCGGGCGTGCTGCCGAACAGCCGCTGGTCGACCACGGTCCCCTGCGGTCCGATCAGCGTCCAATGGGTGTTCGGGGCTGCGGTCAGCGCATCGACATAGACGCGCATGTCCTGTTGGATCGCGAAGGCGTAGCGAACGGTGTCGCCCACCGCCAGCGTTCCGCTGATCGGCGTGCCGACGGTAAGCGGCGCGACAGGCGCATCGTTGAAGACGCGCAACGCGGCGGAGACGGTGAGCGGCCGGTCGTTGCCGAGCACGCCCTCGATCGCGAGCGTATAGTCGCCGGTCGCAGGCAGCACCGCCTCGAAATCGCCGATCCCGCCGCCTTGCTGGATCAGCCTGCCGTCGGGGGCATAGAGGCGCGCATAGACCGTGCCCTGCCCCATGATCGAGTTGAGCTGGTCGAAGAACAGCCGCGACCCCGCCGTTCCGGCGATCCGATACAGCCGCGCCTCACGCGCGGGCTCCTGCGCGATCGTGGCGGTGTTGCCCGCGCCCGAACTGTCCGCCAGCGTCGCGCCGCCGTTCTCGTCGAAGCGCCAATAGCCGACGAGTCCCGGCTCGGAAGCCGCAAGGCCGCTCAGCCGTGCGTTGCGGACCTCCTCCGCGGTGCGGGCGCGGTTCCAGACCCGGACCTCGTCAACCGCGCCCTGCAGGAATTGACCGATGACCAGCGGCGCATCGTTCTGCGCCACCGGTCCAGCATAGGCCCTGGACGCCACCTCCTCGCCGTTCACGTACAGGCGGATCGTCTGTCCGTCATACGTGCCCGCCAGATGCGTCCACGCCTCGCGCGCCAGCGGTTGCGGCATGGTGACGATCGTGTTCAGACCGTTGACGAAGAAGTCGACCTTGTCGTCGGCGTCGAGGATCATGCCCCAGCCGGTGTTCGAACCCGTCCCGTTCGCCTTGTTGGCGATCGCCTGATTGTTGGCGTTGGGGCTGCGGTCGAGCTTGAACCACGCCTCCACCGTCAATTGCTGTTGCGGCTGCAGCGTCGCGTTGCTGGGAACGGTGAAGTAGGCACTGGTCTTCCCGAACCAGGCGCGGTTGGCGGCGGCCGCGCCGTCCAGCGGCGCGCCCGCGACGCGGTTGGTGATCCGCGTCGCGCCCGCATCGGTCAGCACGGCCGTGAAGCCCTCGCCGCTCTGCACGCGGCTCGCGTCCGCGAAGTCGAGCACGCGGAATGCGTAAGACGCGGTCGCATCGTTGGCCGCGTCGATCAGCAGCGTGTATTCGCCCGCCTCCAGCGCCAGCACCGGCTCGAACAGGTCGTTGTTGAGGTTGGTGAAGCTGCGCGGCCCGAACAGCACGCCGCCCGGCCCCGACAGCGACCAGGACAGGACGCCGGGCGCCGACAGCGCATCGAACAACAGCGTCTTCGCCCCGTCGAGCGAGAAATGGTGGCGGGCGACGCTGCCCGGCTGATCGATCCGTCCCGCGACCAGCTCGCCGAGGATCAGCGCCTCGTCCTTGTCCGCGATGCGATGCACCGCGAAGGCGTAGCTGGACGCTCCCTCATCGATGTCGCCCTCGATCGCGAGCGTGTAGGAGCCGGCGCGGCCCACTTTCACCCCGTCGCGATCCGCCATGTCCGCAGGCGCGAACACCGGCTCCCCGTCCGGACCCAGCAGCCGCCAGGTGGGCGTCGATCCGCTGCCGGACACCCGGTCGAGAAACAGCCGGTCGCCCGCGCTCGCATCGAATCGGTAGAGATTGGTGCTGTGCTGGTCGGTGGTCACGCCGGTGACGGTCGCTCCGGGCGTGATCGGGGCGGCCTCCGCGATGTCGAGCAGCCGGAAGGCGTAGCTTCCGGTCGCGTCGCCGACCCCGTCGACCGTCAGCCGATATTCCCCGATCGCGAGATCGAGGACGGTCGGGCCGGCGACCTTTGATCCGTCGCTCGCCGCGAAGGACCGCGGCGAGACGATCTGTCCGTCGGGCCCGATCAGCGACCAGTTGAGCTTCGACAGATCGATGGGGCCGTTCTGCGCCGCGCCGCTCTGCGCGTCGAACAGCATCTTCTTGGGCTGGGTCAGCGTGAAGGTGAAGCTGTCGGTCTCGCCCGGCGCGTCGATCTTGCCGACGATCGGCGCGATGTCGGCCGACATCAGCAGGCGGGGCTCCAGCGGCTCCACCGTCATTTGCCGCGACAGCGCCGTGGACGTCTTGAGCGCGCTCATCCGCCGCCCGGACCGTCCCCCCGGACCCTTGCCCGACAACGCACCGCCCACGCGACGCAACAGCTCACGCGCCTGCTTCATCGCAGATCTACCCCCGCACAGCACCCGCCAGAGCCTAACTTGGCGGGGCATCCATCCCCATCGCAGGCTAGAGCCGAGACGGGGGCGTCGACAAGGCGATTCTGCGACGTGGTAAAAACTTCAATCCGGGTTCAGGCGCTTAGCCAGAACAGTGCTGCAGTCCGGCTTTGGACATGGGAGCACGCGCTTCGCCTCGCACGGCGCGCGCCTAATCGCGGCCGAGGCGTTCCGGACGAAGGTGATCTCTGGATTCTGCTGGGCTGCGGTCGACGCGCCGGCCGCGATGACAATCGCCGTGATGATCGCTCGCATGGTTATGGCCTCTTCCTCATCCCTGA
>SXHP01000009.1 GCA_005773165.1 Sphingomonadales bacterium
CCCCGCATATTGCCGGATCGTCCACGCCCGCCCCGCATACATCGACGCGCGCACCCCGCGGGTGAACGGCGCGAAACCCGGCAGCCCCGGGTCCACGGTCACATCCTCCGCGGTATACAACGGTTTGACCGCGATCCCCTCCGGCGTCGCCCAGGTCAGGTCGCGGCCGCGAACCTCCCTCGCCGCAAGCGCCTCCCAGTCGGCAAGCGTCGGCCCAGAACTGTTGGCCTTGGTAGGCTCGGGCAGATCCCGCGCCGCCGGAGCGCTCCCCGCATCCTCGCCCAGATTGGTCTCGATCTCCGCCATCACCCGCCCCGGAACTGCGGCTTGCGCTTTTGGAGGAACGCCATCCCGCCCTCCATCGAGTCCGCGCTTCCTCGCGCCGCGCGCTGGTTCTCCGCCTCGCGCACCATCGCCGCCGCGTAGTCGCTCTCATATGCCGCATGCAGCCCGCGCCGCATCAGCCCCAGCGCCACCGTCGGCCCCGCCGCCAGCCGCTCGGCCAGCGCGAACGCGGTCGCATCGAGCGCCTCGTCGAGCACGACCTCGTGGATCATCCCCCAATCGAGCGCGGTGGTCGCCGGCACCCGCTCCCCCAGCATCATCATCGCGGTCGCCCGCGCGCGGCCGATCAGCCGCGGCAGCATCCATGACGCGCCGCCGTCGGGCACCAGCCCGATGTTGACGAACGCCTGCAGAAAGTACGCCGTCTCGCTCGCCACGCAGAAATCGGCGGCCAGCGCGAGGCTGCACCCGATCCCCGCCGCAGGCCCGCGAACCGCGCTGACCACCGGCACGTCAGCTTGCGCGATCGCGAGCAGCGCCGGATTGTAGCTCGCGGTCAGCGCCAGGTAGGTCGCCTCGCCCGGGTTCTCCGCCCCCAGCGCACCCCCCGCGACATCCGCCCCCGAACAGAACCCGCGCCCGGCGCCCGCGAACAGCACCGCGCGCGCTCCGCCCAGATCGGCGAGCGCGCCCGCGATCTCCTCGAACATCGCGGGCGGCGCGGCGTTGAGCCGGTCGGGCCGGTTGAGCGTCACGACGAGCACGTCGCCGCGGCGATCGGTGAGAATGTGTTCGTAGGTCAACCGGACGTCCTGTTCTCGCGCGTATGGCGGATTTCCAGAATGGTGATCTCGTCGTCGGCGTCGATGCGATTCCGGATCACATATTGTATGTCGGTCAGCGATCGCTCTCGGATCGCCGTTCCGGCAATCGGCCGCCCGGCCATCGGATTGCGCGCGCAGCGATCGGCACCATCGATCAGGCGTCCGTCAATCATCACTGCGCGAGCCGGATCATAGACTGCATTGAAGTCGAAGATGCGCGCGACATCATGCCGGGCCGCGTTCGACCAGTTGATGGTCACGATCAGGCCGCTTGCGTGCCGTAGCGACGCCTGCGGCCTTCGGTATCGGCAAGAACCTGCGCATGATCCACGACCCGTCCCGCGCGTACATCCTCCAACCCGACGATCAGCCGCGCCAGATCATCCCTCGCCTCATCGGCGGTGCGCAGATACGGCCGCTCGGCCATGAACACGGTCAGACCCGCATCCGGCCCGTCGATCATCAATCGAAGCGCCGCTATGTCGGCGTCCACACCCGATTGCCTGTCCATATTGCCGTGTACCATGCTCAATGCTCTCCCGTCACCGGCGCCTCCATCAGCTCGACGAGCACCCCGCCGAAATCCTTCGGGTGAACGAACACGATCGGCGTTCCGTGCGCCCCAATCCGCGGCTCGCCCAGCACGGTCGCGCCCTTGCCTCTCAACTCGGCGACCGCGACATGAATATCGGGCACCTCGAAGCAGATATGATGCTGCCCCCCCGCCGGATTCTTCCGCAGAAACCCTGCAATCGGCGACGCGTCGTCGTACGGCTCGATCAGCTCGATTTGGGTATTCGGCGCATCGATGAAGCACACGCGAACACCCTGCGCGGGCAGGTCGAACGGCTCCCCGATCGCCTCCGCGCCGAGCAGCGTGCCGTACATCTCGACCGACCGCTCGATCGACGGCGTCGCGACGCCGACGTGATTGAGGCGACCGAGGGTCATAGCAGCCATAACGCCTGAACGACGCCTGCCACTCCCATTCCGGCCACCAAGGTCAACACGGCCAGCATGACCGCATACGCCGCAGGCTGTATGTCCTTCGCAACCCTGTCGCTACCGAACAAGCCTCGCCGCACCATGACGGTGCGTGTCCGAACCATACGGACCATCTCGGCTGCGCCCATCATGAACAATAAGGCGCAAACGCCGATGCGAGCCATCACCTCAGTCATTGCGACCTTTCACAACGGAATGTTGTCATGCTTCTTCCACGGATTCTCCAGCACCTTCCCCCGCAGCTTCCGCAACCCTAGAGCAATCCGCCGCCGCGTGGAGTGCGGCTGGATCACCTCATCGATGAAGCCTTTGCTCGCCGCCACGAACGGGTTCGCAAACCGCGCCTCATATTCCGCCGTCCGCTCGGCGATCTCCTCGGGCGTGCGCCCGCGAAAGATGATCTCCACCGCGCCC
>SXHP01000010.1 GCA_005773165.1 Sphingomonadales bacterium
GACGCGCGCTTCCTCGACAAGCAATACACCGTCTGGGGCGAAGTGACCGGTGGCATGGAGCTGATCGACGCGCTCCCGACCGGCGAGCCGCCGCGCGCGCCGGGGAAGATCGTGAAGGCGAAGGCGGAGTAAGGCGCCGCGTTCGTCACCCCAGCGAAGGCTGGGGTCTCCCTGCTTGAGCCGATCGCGCGCCACGAGGAGACCCCACCCTTCGCTGGGGTGACGGTCTTCTGCCGACTACGCTGTCTGGAGCGTCCGAATCAGCCAATCATGGAACAGCTTCACCGGCTTCGTCTGCAACGCCCGCGGGCGGCAGACGAACCAATAGCTGTACGGACTCTCCACCTCGATCCCGAACAGGCGGACCAGGCGGGGGTCGTGCGCGTCCTCCAGATGGCTGGCGTGCATGAAGGCGACGCCGATCCCCTGCGCCGCCGCCTCCAGCATCAACGCGCCCGAATCGAACATGTCGATCGCCAGCGGCTCCAGGTCGTCGAGCCCGGCGGCGTCGCGCCACGCGGTGAAGGTGTCGGGCATGTCGCGGTGGACCAGCGCGGTCAGGCCCGAAAGCTGCTCGGGCCGGGTGACCGGGTCCGCGCCCTCGATCAGCGACTTCGCGCCGATGACGTAGACCGAATTGCGGTCGAGCCGCTTGGCGTAGAGCGCGGGATCGATGTCGCGGGCGAGCGCGATCGCGGCGTCCAGCCCTTCGCCCAGCCGCGAGATGCCGTGCCCGGCGGTGTCGATGTCGAGATGGAGCTCGGGATGCGCGGCGCGCAGCTCGCCCAGGCGCGGGAACAGCCGCTGCGACGCATAGAGCGGCAGGATGCCGAGCCGCAGCCGGAGCACTTCGGTGCTGCTGGTCATCGCCTCCACCGCGTCGGAGAGTTGGTCGAGCACGGGGGCGATCTGCGCGAGCAGGCGCTCGCCGTCGGCATTTGCGACCATCGCCTGGTGGCGGCGGTCGAACAGCGGCTTGCCGATAAAGCGCTCCAGGCTCTGCACCCGTCTGCTCAGCGCGGGCGCGGACAGCGCGAGCTCCTGCGCGGCCGCCTTGGCCGAGCCGAGCCGCGCGACCTGAACAAAGGCCTCGATCGCGCCGAGCGGGGGGAGCCGGCGCATGCTAGATCGTTGTGCAGTGCGTCATGGACGCTAATCTGTCGGCAAGGTCCATCGGTTGCAACTCCTGCGATTGCGTTTTGTGCAACAGCGATAAATCGGTTCGCAATTGCAACATAGTCCGCTTCGCGACATTTAAACGCTGCCTTTCAGGCATCCTCTCCTAAAAACTTCCAAGGGGCCGGTCGAACTGACCGGCCCTTTTTTTGTGCCTCGCGTCCGTATGGCGGCGGCGGAACCGCGTTCCTATCTCGCGCGCTTGCCAGCGTCTGAGACGGGGAACATGCATGGCCGACAGCGACAGTGACAACGGTTCGGGCGCACGCCGCATCCAGGTGGCGAACAGCCGCCCCGAGGATTCCGGACGCGGGCTGGCGCATCTGCCGCGCGCGCTGATGGCGGCGCTTCAGGTCGGCGAGGGCGACGTGATCGAGATCGTCGGCAAGCAGTCGACGCCCGCGCGCGTCGTCGGTCCCTATCCGGAGGACGAGGGGCTCGATCTGCTCCGCATCGACGGTCTCCAGCGCGCCAATGCGGGGGTCGGCTCGGGCGATTTCGTCGAGGTGCGCAAGGCCGATTCCAAACCCGCGACCCGCGTCGTCTTCGCGCCCGCGCAGCAGAACCTCCGGCTGCAAGGGTCGACCAATGCGCTCAAGCGCACCTTTCTGGGCCGTCCGTTCTGCCAGGGCGACGTGGTCGCGACCGCGGGGCACCAGCGGGTGTCGGACATGCCGCCCAACGTCCAGCGCTTCATGAACGCGCCCGCTTATGCGCTGCAGGAGATCAGGCTCGCGGTGGTCTCCGCCACCCCGCGCGGCATCGTCCATATCGACGAGAACACCGAGATCGAGCTGCTCCCCGAATATACCGAACCGCAGGCCGCGCGCCGCGCCGACGTCACCTATGACGACATCGGCGGCATGGCGGGCACGATCGACCAGCTGCGCGAGATGGTCGAGCTGCCGCTGCGCTACCCCGAGCTGTTCCAGCGGCTGGGCGTCGATCCGCCCAAGGGCGTGCTGCTCCACGGCCCCCCCGGGACCGGCAAGACCCGCCTCGCGCGCGCGGTCGCGAACGAAAGCGACGCGCAATTCTTCCTGATCAACGGCCCGGAGATCATGGGCTCCGCCTACGGCCAGTCCGAGGGGCAGCTGCGCGAGGTGTTCGAGCAGGCGACCAAGGCGTCGCCGTCGATCGTCTTCATCGACGAGATCGACTCGATCGCTCCCAAGCGCGGCCAGGTGCAGGGCGAGGCCGAAAAGCGCCTCGTCGCGCAGCTGCTGACGCTGATGGACGGGCTGGAGGCGCGCGCCAACGTCGTGGTGATCGCCGCGACCAACCGGCCGGAGGCGATCGACGAGGCGCTACGGCGGCCGGGCCGGTTCGACCGCGAGATCGTCGTCGGCGTCCCCGACGAGCGCGGCCGGCGCGAGATTTTAGGCATCCACGCGCGCGGCATGCCGCTCGGCGACCGTGTCGATTTGAACGAGCTGGCGCGGACGACCTACGGTTTCGTCGGCGCAGACCTCGCGGCGCTGGCGCGCGAGGCGGCGATCGAGGCGATCCGGCGGATCATGCCGCAGTTGAATCTGCAGGACCGGACGGTCCCCGCCGAGGTGCTCGACACCTTGTCGGTGACGCGCGAGGATTTCCTCGAGGCGCTGAAGCGCGTGCAGCCGTCGGCGATGCGCGAGGTGATGGTCCAGGCCCCGACCGTCCGCTGGGAGGACGTCGGCGGATTGGACGACGCGCAGATGCGGTTGAAGGAGGGCGTCGAGCTCCCCCTGCGCAATCCCGACGCGTTCCGCAGGCTCGGCATCCGCCCGGCGAAGGGCTTCCTGCTCTACGGCCCGCCGGGACCGGGCAAGACCCTGCTGGCCAAGGCGGTGGCGCGCGAGGCGGAGGCGAACTTCATCGCGACCAAGTCGTCCGACCTGCTCAGCAAATGGTACGGCGAGAGCGAGCAGCAGATCGCGCGGCTGTTCAGCCGCGCGCGGCAGGTCGCGCCGACGGTGATCTTCATCGACGAGCTCGACAGCCTGGTCCCCGCGCGCGGCGGCGGCGTCGGCGAGCCGCAGGTGACCGAGCGCGTGGTCAACACGATCCTCGCCGAAATGGACGGGCTGGAGGAGCTGCAGTCGGTGGTCGTCATCGGCGCGACCAACCGGCCCAATCTGGTCGACCCCGCTTTGCTCCGGCCCGGGCGGTTCGACGAGCTGATCTATGTCGGGGTCCCGTCGGAGGCGGGGCGCGCGCGCATCCTGTCGATCCAGACGGGCAAGATGCCGCTGGCGAGCGACGTCGCGCTCGACGTCATCGCACGGCGGACCGACCGGTTCACCGGCGCCGACCTGGAGGACGTCGTGCGGCGCGCTGGGCTGATCGCGCTGCGCCGCGACATCGCGTCGGCGCAGGTCACGATGGCGGACTTCGAACAGGCGCTGACCGAATCGCGCGCCAGCGTGACGCAGGAGATGGAGCGCGATTACGAGCAGATGGCGTCGCGGCTGAAGCAGGACGCCGCCGCGATCCAGCCTTTGGGCTTCATCATGCCGGGCCAGTTGACCCCCCGCGGGAGCAAGGGGGTCTCCTAACCTGCTTGATCCTCCCCGAGCTCGTCTCGGGGAGGATCAAGGGGCTCGCTCCCGCAACGCCCGCCAGCAATACGCCAGCAGCGCCACGCACGCCGCGCCCGCGATCAGGTACGGCAGCGCGTGGTCGGCCTCGTACAGCCCGACCCCGATCGACGGGCCGAGCACGAAGCTCGCCCCGTTGACGCTGGTGACCTTGCCCGCGACCGATCCTTGCGCCGCGGGTCCGACCGCCAGGCTCGATCCCGCGGTGAAGCCCGGGCGGATGAACCCGAAGCCGAGGCTTGCAAGCGCATACGCCGTGGCGATGCCGTAGAGCGAGGTCGCGAGTCCGGTCAGCGCGGTCCCCGCGGCGGCGATGACCAGCCCGATCAGCACCAGCTTGCGCGGGGTGAGCGACAGCCGCGGGATCACTCCCCATTGCGCGAGCAGCGCCGCGCCCGCGCCCATCATCAGCACGATGCCCGTCGGCTCCAGCGCCTCCGCGGGCGAGACGCGAAGGCGGTCGATCACCAGAAATCCGATCGCCTGCCCCGTCATCGCCTGCGCATGACCCATCACCAGCCCGGTGATCATCCACCCGCGGATGCGCGGGTCGGTGTAGCCGATCCGCTCGGTGTGCGGCTGGGTCGCGGCGGTGACGCTGGCCCCGGTCGGCGCGCCGCCGATCGACGGATAGGCGCTGCTCGCGCCTTGCGTCTCGGACCGGATCGTCCGGTCGTCGGGAAGCCGCGCACGCACGGTGATCCACACGCCCACCCCGAACAGCGCGAACACGAAGGCGGGCCCCGCCAGCCCGATCTCCGCGCCGCCGGCCGCGCCGAGGATGAGATAGGGCGCGAGCGCGGGGCCGAGAATGGTGCCGAGCCCGAAGGCCGAGGCGAGCAGGGTCAGCGCCTCCGTGCGCTCGGCGCGGGTCGTCTCGCCCGCGACCAGCGCCTGCACCGCGGGCGGCGCGGCGGCCCCCAGCGCGCCGTAGATCAGGCGTCCGCCGATGAACGCGCCGAACGCCGCCGGGCCGCTCAGCCAGGCGTTGATCCCGGCCAGGAGGAACAGGCCGCAGAGCAGCAGCGACACCGAAAAGCCGCCGACGCCGAGCAGGATCATCGCCCGCCGGCCGTACCGATCGGCGCGATTGGCCCAGAACGGCGCGGCGATCACCCACAGCAGCGCGGAGACCGAAAAGGCGGCGGCGACCGCGCTGTCGGCGACGCCCAGCGACCGGCCGAGCGCGGGCAGCACCGATTGGAGCGCGGTGTTCCCCGCCGCGATCGTCAGCATGACGAGGAACATCAGCGGGAACGTGCGCGATCCGGTCACGCGCGCCACCGATAGGACCGGGCGACCGCTGCGACCGCGACCTCGTAGGCGGCGTACCAGCGCGCGCGCCCGCGGTCGCGGATCGCTGCGTGGACCGGGTGCTCGCGCCAGGCGATCGCCGCCGCCTCGTCCGCCCACCAGCTCACCGTGATGCCGAAGCCGCCCGCGTCGCGCGCGCTGTCGATCCCGCGATAGCCGGGCTGCGCGGCGGCGAGCGCGTCCATCGCGGCGGCCGCCTCGGCATAGCCCGCTTCGTCCTCGGCGGTGCGCTGCGAGGTGAAGATCACCGCGATCTGCCCGGTCCGGTCGTCCTGCATGCCGCCGCGATTGCGCCGGTTCGGCCCCCACATGCAACCCCGGCGCTTGAAACCCGTTTGCGAAACGTGCGACGGACCTAGCCGCCGTTCGATCAAGACAGGATGTCCATGCCAAGCACGACCACCGCCGCGCGACGCACGCGCACTCGAACGCCCGGTGTGCCGACTCCCTGGCAGATGTTCTTTCAGCAGTTCCTGAAGCATCCGGTGATGGTCGGGTCGGTCGTGCCGTCGTCGGATCGGCTGATCCGCAAGATGCTCGGGCCCGTCGACTGGTCGCGCTGCAAGCTGTTCGTCGAATACGGTCCCGGCGTCGGCACCTTCTGCCGTCCCATTCTGGAACGGATGGCGCCCGACGCGCAGCTCATCGTTATCGACACCAACGCGGACTTCATCCGCTACCTGCGCCACACGATCACCGATCCGCGCTTCTTCGCGGTGCACGGCTCGGCCGCGGACGTCGAGCGGATCGTCCGCGATCACGGGCATGACGCGGCCGATTACGTGCTGTCGGGCCTGCCCTTCTCGACGCTGCCGCCCGGCGTCGGCCCCGCGATCGCCGCGGCGACCCACCGCGTGATCCGCCCCGGCGGCGCGTTCCTCGTCTACCAATTCTCGCCGCGGGTGAAGGACTTCCTCGACCCGCATTTCACCCAGATCGACCACGACATGGAATGGTGGAACGTGCCCCCGGCGCAGCTCTATTGGGGTTGGAAGACCGACGCGGTCGCGCACGCCGCCTAATCGTCGATCCCGAAGTTCAGCCCGCGCGACACGCTCGGGTCGATCACCCCCACCAGCAGATACGCGCCGAGCTGGCGCAGGCGCTGCAGCCAGTTGGTGTCGCGCTTGTAGGATTCCGCGGTGATCTCGATCGACCGCGCGATCTCGCCGTCGACATACGCCCGCACATGCGCGGCGAAGGCGGCGTCCTCGATGCGGAGCATCAGCTCCAGGTTGATGAACAGGCTGCGCATGTCGAAATTGGCGGAGCCGATGTGGACCGCGTCGTCGACGACGTAGAGCTTGGTGTGGAGCTTGGCGGGCTGGTACTCGAAAATGCGCACGCCCCGGCGCAGCAGCCCCGCATAGCTGAAGCGCGCGGCCGCGATCGTCGCGGTGTTGTCGGATTTGGACGCGGTGACGACGCGGACCCGCTTGGCCGCGCGCCCCGCGCGCTTGATCCGCCTCAGGATCAGCGGGCTGGGCGTGAAATACCCCGCGATCATGTCGATGCAGCGTCCGTGCGCGATGTCGGCGCGCAGCGTCCGCGCCCAGGGCGACAGCTTGCGGGTCGGCCCGCCGATCAGCCAGCGCAGGGCCCCTTGCCTCTCGCTGAAGCGCGCCAGCGTGCGGTTCAGCGGCCGCACCTTCGGCCTCCTCGCGGTGATCGCCTCGCGCAGCGTGTCGAAATACGGGGCCATCCGCGCGGCGGCCTCGCCCTCGACCAGCAGCCCCAGGTCGCGCCAGGCCTGGTCGGCGGGCGTGCCGAAATAATCGTCCTCGACGTTGAAGCCGCCGATGATGATGCGCGTCTCGTCCGCAAGCGCCAGCTTCTGGTGGTTGCGGAGCAGGTAGCGCCGCCCCCAGCGCGGCGAGAATCGGCACACCGATCCGCCCGCCGCCTCCAGCCCCGCGAAGAAAGACTCGTCGACCGAACTGCCGAAGCCGTCGACGATCACCGCGACCGCGACTCCGCGTGCCGCCGCGGCGGTCAGCGCGGCGGCGACCCGGCGGCCGGTCGCGTCGTCGGCGTAGATATAGAACAGGATGCGCAGCGTCCGCGCCGCGCCGTCGATCAGCGCGAGCAGCGCGTCGAGCCGGCGCGGCCCGGTGTCGAGCAGGGTCAGACGGACGCCGTCGACCTCGAACGTGGGCTGGGCGGCGTCGGACATCGCTCGCGCGAATGACCGAGCGGGGCCCGGGCGGCAAGCCGTTTCCTTGACTTGGCCGCGCCCGGCGGCTACGCGCCCGGCTTTCCCCATCGTTATAGTGCGAAGGATAGCGTCATGGCGCGCGTCACCGTCGAGGATTGCGTCGACAAGATTCCCAACCGGTTCGATCTGGTGCTGTTCGCGGCGCAGCGCGCCCGGCAGATTTCGGGCGGGGCCGAGCTGACGATTGACCGCGACCGCGTCCAGTACCCCGTCGTCGCGCTGCGCGAGATCGCCGTCGAGACGGTGCGCCCGTCGCACCTTCAGGAAGCCGCGATCAACAGCCTGCAAAAGGTCCAGATCGACGACGAGGACGAAGCGGACGCGATCGGCTCGCTGTCGGCGTCGGCCGAGGCGCTCCGCCTCACCGCCGCCGCCCCGCCGCGGAACCAGAATCTGGGCGGCGACTACGACGGCTGATCCGAATACGCGGCGCATGAAAATGGGGCTGCGGCACATGCGCCGCAGCCCCTTTTTCATGCGCTCGCCACGGCGGCGGACGTCGGGCGCTCGCTAAGTCCTCAGCGCGCTCGCCCGGTACAGCAGGGTGATCGCCACCCGCCGGTTGCGCGGGTCGGTCGGGTCCTGCGCGATCATCGGCTCGCGGTCCGCGACCCCTTCGATCCGTGCGAAGCGGCGTTCGGGGATGCCGCCCAGCGCCAGGCGGCGGCGCGTCGCCTCCGATCGGCCCGACGACAGCATCCAGTTGTTCATCGCGCGCGGATCGCCGTAGGGCAGGCTGTCGGTGTGGCCGCGGATCATGATCGCGTTGTCGGTGCCCGCGATCGACTTGGCGATCTGCCCGATCAGTTCGGACGCCTTGCCGTCGAGCATCGTCGTGCCCAGCGCGAACATCGAATAATCGGCGTCGTCGACCAGGTCGATGCGCAGCCCTTCGGAAGTCGGCACGAAGCGGACGTGCTTGGCCAGGTTCGCCAGCGGCCCGCCCTTCATCATCGCCTTGGCGATCTCGGCCTTGGCCTTGGCGAAATTCTCCTGGTCCTCCGCCATCCGCTCCTTCAGCGACCCCTTGGTCCCCGAGCCGACGTCCTTTCCGCCTTCCGCGCCCGCGGGGATCGTCAGCGACTTGGTCCCGGTCTGCGCGGCCTTGTGCGGGTAATTGTCGCGGTCGATCAGCGATTCGCCGCCGAACAGCCCGTTGCCGCCCGCGCCGCCGACCCGCTTGGTGATCATCGTCGGCGCGAAATAATCAGCGATCGACTTGCGCTGCTTCTCCGTCGTAGCGCCCAGGATCCATAGCAGCAGGAAGAACGCCATCATCGCGGACACGAAATCGGCATAGGCGACCGTCCACGCGCCGCCGTGATGCCCGCCGTGCCCGCCGTCGACGATCTTCTTGACGATGATGATCTTGGGCGGCTGGTTGCTGCCGTGGGGCGCGCGCGCGGCCATCAGCGGTGCGCTCCAAAGGGATCACGCAAAGGCGCGAAGGCGCGAAGGGGACTCGCGCGGAGGCGCAGAGGGCGCCGAGCGGGGATCGCGCGCGGCAGCGCGCAGCCGCTGACCGGGGCTTGCCGGTGAAGGTCCGCTCGCGCGGCCGGATACGCCATCTCTGCGTCCTCTGCGCCTCTGCGCGAATACAGCGTCTTCGCGCCTTCGCGCCTTCGCGTGAAGCAAGCCATCACCGCCCCCGCAAACCGTCGAAGACTTCGGCGAAGCCCGGCTGGTTCGAATGCTTGATTCCCGATCGCGCCGCTTCGATCACCAGCGGCTGCGGGTGGCCGTGGAGCGAGGCGATGATGATCTGCTTGACGACGTGATAGATCGCGCCGTCCGCGTCGATCACCTGCTTCAGGCGGCTGGCGAGCGGCCCGACCAGCCCGTAGGCGAGCAGCACGCCCAGAAAGGTGCCGACCAGCGCCGATCCGATCATCCCGCCCAGGATCGACGGCGGCTTGTCGATCGACCCCATCGTCTTGACCACGCCCAGCACCGCCGCGACGATGCCCAGCGCCGCGCCGCCGATGATCAGCATGTCATGGGGAATCGCGTGCATCACGGGGCCGAGCGCGCCGCCGGTGATCGCGAAACCGCCGAACACCATGGCGAGCAGAACGACGATGCCGATGATGGGAAACATGCGGGCAAACC
>SXHP01000081.1 GCA_005773165.1 Sphingomonadales bacterium
CATCACCGTGCCGCCGCCATATTCGCCCTTGGGGATCGTCCCCTCGAAGGTCGCATAGGAGAGCGGGTGATCCTCGGTGCGGACCGCGAGGCG
Source organism: Sphingomonadales bacterium (assembly GCA_005773165.1). GTDB lineage: Bacteria > Pseudomonadota > Alphaproteobacteria > Sphingomonadales > Sphingomonadaceae > Sphingomonas. The sequence continues at coordinate 94 of SXHP01000081.1, forward strand.
CTTTTCGTTGGGGTCGAGGCTGGGCCCGCGGGTGACGGCCCAGCTCTTCAGCACGCCGTCGAGTTCGAGGCGGAGGTCCCAGTGAAGGCGGGTGGCGTCGTGCTTCTGGACCATGAAGCTCGCCTGTCCTGAGCCTGTCGAAGGACCGTGGCCGGGGGCTAGAGTCCCCGCGGGTTCTGCCGTCTTCGCGAAGTCGCGCTTGGCGTTGTAGGGGGCGAGGGGATCGGCGGCCATGCGCGCCTAGCTCCCGACCGTCACCCCAGCGAAGGCTGGGGTCTCGTTGAGGCGCGCGCGGGCCCAATTAAGTAGGAGACCCCAGCTTTCGCTGGGGTGACGGAATGAGGCGGGACGGATGGCAGCCGCCTTACGCACGCTTTTTCGCCGGGGCGCGTTTGGCGGCGGCCTTGGGGGGCGCTTTCTTCGCGGGCTCTTTCTTCGCCGCCACCGCGCCGCCCTTCTCCATCGACTTCTTCAGCGCCGCCATCAGATCGACGACGTTGGACGACTTGGGCGCGCCGTCGTCCTTCTCGTCGATGATCGTCTTGCCTTTCGCCTTGCGCTTGCGCTCGATCAGGTCCTTCAGCGCGTCGACATAGCGGTCGTGGAATTCGGCGGCGTCGAACGAGCCGGTCTTGCGGTCGATCAGCGCTTCGGCGAGGTCGAGCAGCTCGGGGTCGGGGGCGTCGTCGGGGATCTCGCGGAAATAGCTCTGCGCCTTGTTGACCTCGTCGGCGTAGCGCAGCGTCTCCAGCACCATGCCGCGGCCGCAGGGTTTCAGGCTGACGATATATTCGCGGCCGCGCAGCGCAAGCTGGCCGAGACCGACCTTCTTGGTGCGCTTCAAGGCCTCGCGAAGCACGATGAACGCCTCTTCGGCCAGGTCGTCGGCGGGGACGACGAAATAGGGTTTTTCATAATAGATGACGTCGATCTCGCTGGCGTCGACGAACTGGGTCAGCTCCAGCGTCTTCTTGGATTCGAGCTTGACCGCGTCGATCTCCTCCTGCTCGAGCAGGACGAATTCGCCTTTCGACACCTCATAGCCCTTCATGATCTCGGCGGTGTCGATCGGGCCGATGCCGGTGACGACCTTTTCGTAATGGATCGGCTTGCCGGTCGGCTCGTGAATCTGCTTGAACGAAACGGTCGCGCCGCTCTTGGTCGCGGAATAGATCTCGACCGGGATCGACACCAGCGCGAGCCGGATCTGTCCTTGCCAATAGGCGCGTGCGGCCATGCGGGATCACCTCGTTGCGGAGGCGATTCAATTCGTGGGGGCGAGAGTCGTTCCGCTTAGCGAAAGCGCGGTTGGCGGCGAGCGGCGTGGCGTACGGAGAGCACCTCCACAATGTCGCCGGTCACGCGGTAGTAGATCAGATAATTGCCGTGCGTCATCTTGTGCGTTCCGCTGCGCTTGCCGACCAGGAGAAAGCGCCGGGGAAAGACGAGCAAGCTCTCGCAAGCGGCATTGAGTTCTCGCACGAACGACTTGGCGCGTGTTGGATTGTCGCGCGCGATCACATCACCGATGTGCTCGAAGTCACGAGCGGCCTCGTCCGTGATGACCAGCCTCAAGCGGTTCGCTTCATTGCATCGTATTTAGCCGACAAACGATCAAACACGACGTTGGCGTCGGTCACCCGTCCGGCGTCCGCATCTGCGATGCCGCGCTCCACCCCCGCACGCGTCTCCGGGTCCAGATCGTCCAGATCGACTTCCTCGTCGATCCAGGGATTGCGGAGGAAGTGAAGACCCGCCTCGATCGCTTCGCCTAGCGTCTCGAACCGCCCGTCACGGATGAGTTGTTCTGCATCAGCTTTCGCCTGATCACTGAGTACAACAGTCGCCATCGCGCACCTCCGCCGCGAAACATAAGCGCGCCCGGTTGGCGGACCAAGCGGTTTTGGCCTACAGGGTCGGGCGATGGACGACCCGTTCGCCTTGTTCGACAGGTGGTATGCCGAAGCGAAAGCGTCGGAGCCCAACGCTCCCAACGCGATGGCGCTCGCCACCGCGGACGCGCACGGGCGGCCGTCGGTCCGGATGGTGCTGCTGAAGGGACACGGAGCGGACGGGTTCGTGTTCTACACCAACCGCGAGGGGCGCAAGGCGGTCGATCTCGCGGCGAACCCCCAGGCGGCCTTGCTGTTCCACTGGAAGTCGCTCCGGCGACAGGTGCGGATCGAGGGCGCGGTGACGCTCGCCAGCGAGGCGGAGTCGGACGCCTATTTCGCCAGCCGCAGCCGCGATTCGCAGCTCGGCGCCTGGGCGAGCGACCAGTCGCGCCCGCTCGACGCGCGTGCGACGTTCGAGGCGCGGTTCGCCGAGATGCAGGCGCGGTTCGAGGGTGGTGACGTGCCGCGACCGCCGCACTGGGGCGGATACCGGGTCGTCCCCGACGCGATCGAATTCTGGCAGGACCGCGCCTATCGCCTCCACGAGCGCCGCGCGTTCACGCGGGGCGCGGCGGGCTGGGCCGAAGGGCTGCTCTACCCATGACGCTCGACGAACGCCGCAAGATCATTCCGCTCGCGATCCGCGCGGCGCTCGCCAGCGTCGCGACCGCGCTGTTCCTGTTCGCGCTGAAGGCGTCGGCGGCGTGGCATACCGGATCGGTGGCGATGCTGGGCAGCCTCGCCGACACCGGGCTCGACCTGCTCGCCAGCCTGGTCACGCTGTACGGGGTCAAGGTGGCGGCCGAACCCGCGGACCACGACCACCGGTTCGGCCACGGCAAGGCCGAAGCGCTGGCGGCGCTGTTCCAGGTGGCGCTGATCACCGCGTCGGCGGCGGGAATCGCGTGGAGCGCAATCCGCGCGTTCGGCGCGCCCGCGCCGACGCAGGACGCGGGGTTCGGCATCGGGGTGTCGCTGGTCGCGATCGTCGCGACGGGCGTGCTGTTATGGTACCAGCGCCGCGTCATCCGCCGGACGGGATCGGTCGCGATCCTGGCGGACAACGTCCATTACCAGTCGGACGTGCTGCTCAATGCCTCGGTGATCGCGGCGCTGGTGCTCGACCAATATCTGAGCTGGCACGGCGCGGACCCCCTGTTCGGCATCGCGATCGCGCTGTGGCTGGCGTTCGGGGCGTTCAAGGCGTCGTCCAACGCGATCGATCAGCTGATGGACAAGGAATGGTCGGAAGCGCAGCGCGCGGCCTTCCTCGACGTCGCGGCGCGGCAGCCGGGGCTGAAGGGCATCCACGACTTCCGCACCCGGCGCTCGGGAAGCCACGATTTCGCGCAATTCCATATGGAGGTCGACCGCAACCTGAGCGTCGCGCGCGCGCACGATCTGGTCGAAGCGGTCGAGCAGAACCTCAAGCGGGCGTTTCCCAAGGTCGAGGTGCTGATCCACCTGGACCCGGAGGGGCATGTCGACACCGACAACCCGTTGGTCGAGGCCGACGTGACGCCGCATTGGTTTGGGAAGCGCGTGTGACGCGCAGGGCGTTCGGAAAGCGCGTGTGACGCGCAGGGGGTTTGGAAAGCGCGTGTGACGCGCGGGGAGTTCGGGAAGCGCTGATGAGAATACCGTTCACTCAGGTCGATGCGTTCGCGGAGGCGGCGTTCGCGGGCAACCCGGCGGCGGTGATGCCGCTCGCGGCATGGCTCGACGACGACACGCTGCAACGGATCGCGGAAGAGAACAACCTGTCGGAGACCGCCTTTATCGTCCCGGCGAGCGGAGCGGCGGATTTCGAGCTGCGCTGGTTCACCCCCGCGGCCGAAGTGGCTTTGTGCGGTCATGCGACGCTGGCGAGCGGCCATGTCGTGCTGTTGAGCGATCCTGCCCAAGAGCGGGTGCGGTTCGCGACGCGGCAGGCGGGGGTGCTGGAGGTGGCGCGCGAGGGCGCGGGCTATGCGATGGCGCTGCCCGCCTGGGGACCCGTCGCCCGGGACATGCCCGAGATCGTCGCCGCGCTCGGCGTCGATGCGATCGAGACGCTGTGGCATGACAAGGGCTATGCGCTGGTGATCGTCGCGGACGAGGCGGCGGTGCGCGCGGCGCGGCCGGACGGGCGGGCGCTGAAGGCGCTGGGGCCGATCGTGCATATCGTCTCGGCGCGGGGCGAGACCGCCGAGGTCGTCAGCCGCGTGTTCACCGATTATTTCGACATCCCCGAGGACCCGGTCACCGGATCGGCGCATGCGGTGATGGCGCCCTATTGGGCGCGCGTGCTCGGCCGCGACGCCTTCACCGCGTTCCAGGCGAGCGCACGCGGCGGAAAGGTCGGCTGCGCCGTCGAGGGCGACCGCGTGATCCTGCGCGGCGCGTGCGTCACGGTGATCGAGGGGACGTTCCTGCTGTCGTGAGCCTTCGCTGGGGTGACGCACGTACGGCCTATGCCGCCAGCGCCGCCGCTTCGGTCTCCGCAATCCAGCCGCCGCCAAGCACGCGGTCGCCGGAATAGAGCACCGCGGCCTGCCCGGGCGCGACGCCGTATTCGGGCGCGGCGAAGAGCAGGCGGTCGCCTTCGACATGCGCGGGGACGGGCTTGGCCATCGAGCGGACCTTGGCGGTGAGCGGGCCGTCGAGGGACCTGAGCACGTTCATCCGCTCCAGCCGCGCCGCCGACACCGCGAGCGCGCGGCGGGGCCCGACCACCACTTGCCGCGCGGCGGCGTCGATGCGGACGACGTAGAGCGGCTCGGGACTGCCGCCGATCTCCAGGCCCCGCCGCTGGCCGACGGTGTAATGGACAATGCCGCGATGCGCGCCGATCCTCCGGCCCGCCAGGTCGACGATGTCGCCCTCCGCCGCGGCTTCCGGGCGCAGCTTGCGGACGAGTCCCGCATAGTCGCCGTCGGGAACGAAGCAGATGTCCTGGCTGTCGGGATTGGCGGCGACCCACAG
>SXHP01000082.1 GCA_005773165.1 Sphingomonadales bacterium
CAGCAGCCGGCGGCCACGCGCAACCCGGCGGCGCTCGCCGCCCGACAGCTTGGACCCGTCGGCGTCACCGGGGGGGCAGCGCAGCGCCTCCATCGCCTGTTCGAGCTGGCTGTCGAGCGCCCAGCCGTCGACCGCGTCGATCTTGGCCTGGAGCTCGCCCATCTCCTCCATCAACGCGTCGAAGTCGGTGTCGTCCTGCGGATCGCCCATCTCGGCCGAGATCGCGTTGAAGCGGTCGACCAGGTCGGCGATGGGACGCACGCCGTCCTTGACGTTCCCCATCACGTCCTTGGTCGGGTCGAGCTGCGGCTCCTGCGCCAGATAGCCTACCTTGATCCCCTCGGCCGCCCAGGCCTCGCCCGAGAATTCCGTATCCATCCCCGCCATGACCTTCATCAGCGTGGACGTGCCTGCGCCGTTCGGCCCGATGATCGCGATCTTCGCGCCGGGAATGAACTGGAGATGGATGTTGTTGAGGACGGGCTTGTTGGCGCCGGGGAAGGTCTTGGTCAGACCCTTCATGACATAGGTGTACTGGACGGCCATGTGCGGACGCGCGCTCCGTGTTGAATAAGGGCGGAAAGGATTGCGGGCGGAGATAGCGACGGCGGCATGGATTGGCAACGCGGGCGCGCTTGCCCCGCGGCGGCGAGGGCGTATGACGTGCGCCCATGACCGCCCTTGCCTTGCCGCTCCTGCTCCTCGCCCAGCAACCGCAACCGCCGCAGCCGCCGAACCCTTCCGCGCCCGCCGTCACCGCTCCGCGCGCAACGCCCACGGGCGTGCCGGTCGATCCGAAGATCGCCGCGCTTCAAGCGAAGGCGCTGGCCGACGACACCGCTTATGCGATCGTCGAGGGGCTGACGACCGAGATCGGGCCCCGTCCCGACAGCTCGCCGCAGCAGGCGCGGGCGCGCGACTGGTCGGTCGCCCGGCTGAAGGCGATGGGGTTCCGCAACGTGCGGATCGAGCCCTACCTGCGTGAGAACGTGTGGGAGCGCGGCGTAGAGACCGCGGAGGTGATCGCCCCCTTCCCTCAACCGCTGCGGCTGACCGCGCTCGGCAACTCCGCCGCGACCCCACTGGAGGGGCTGACGCTGCCGATCGCCTATTTTCCGACCTTCAATGACCTGATCCTCGCGCCCGCGGGAAGCCTGCGCGGCAAGATCGCTTTCGTCTCCAACCAGATGCAGCCGACGCAGGACGGGTCGAGCTACGGCAGCCAGGGCAACGCCCGCTTCACCGGCGCGAACGTCGCCGCCAAGAAGGGCGCGGCGGCGATCGTCATCCGCTCGATCGGCACCGATCACGGCCGCGGGCCGCACGCGGGCGGCACCAACTTCGAGGCGGGCGTCGCGCCGATCCCCGCCGCCGCGCTGTCGGTCGCCGACGCCGCGAACCTGGAGCGGATGGTCAAGCTCGGCAAGCCGGTGACGCTGAAGCTGACGCTCACCCCGCGCAATGTCGGCGCGCGCCCGTCGGGCAATGTCATCGCCGAGGTCCCCGGAACCGACCCCAAGGCGGGCGTCGTCCTGATCGGCGGGCACCTGGACAGCTGGGACCTGGGCACCGGCGCGATCGACGACGCCAGCGGGATCGCGATCACCGCGGCGGCGGCGAAGCTGGTGATGGAGGGCGGACGGCCGCGCCGCACGATCCGCGTCGTCTGGTTCGGCGACGAGGAGACCGGCGGCTGGGGCGGCCGCGCCTATGCCGCCGCGCATGCGGGCGAACGCCATGCGATCGCCGCGGAGAGCGACTTCGGCGCGGATCGCGTCTGGCGATTCGAAACCAATCTGCCGCCCAGCGCCGCCACGATCGGCGACCGGCTCGCGGTCGCGCTCGCGCCGCTCGGGATCGTGCGCGGAACCGGTATCGGCGGTGACGGCACCGACGTGCGGCCGATGCACCAGCGCGGGGTCGCCGCGGTCGACCTCAACCAATCGGGCCTGCGCTATTTCGATTACCACCACACGCCCGAAGACACGCTGGAGCGCGTCGATCCCGAGCAGCTCAAGCAGAATGTGGCCGCCTGGGCGACGATGCTGCGGATCGTCGCCGATGCGCCTGAAGACATCGGATCGGTCGTGCCGCGGCCGTAACGGCCCGCCGCAAAATTGCCGCAAATGTGTCCGGATGATGAATTTGCGCGTTGACCGGAGGTTTACCTGCGCTATCTGGAGGCATCGCGGCCGCAACCGGCCGCGAGCCTGAAGATTTGCTTGGGAGCAATCCGAATGAAGAAGATCGCCTTTGTTCTCGCCGCCGCCGGCCTGATGTCCGTGGCCGCCTGCTCGAAGTCGCCGGAAGCGGCCGCTGTCGAGAACAACGCCGACATGGTCGCCGACAACCTCGAGATGCAGGCCGACAACATGGAGGCCATGGCCGACAATGCGGCGACCACCGCGTCGGAAGAGGCGATGGACAACGCCGCCGGCAACCTCGAGGCCGCCGCGGAGAACGTCCGCGACGCGGCCGAAGAGAAGACCGACAACATGAACTGATCCGCCGCGGGCTTCGGCCCGATGGCGCGTGGTTCACGCAAAGGGCGCTTCCGTTCGGGAGCGCCCTTTTTCGTTGCGCCTGCGCGCAAGCCTCCGCTAGGCGCAGGGCACGCGTGTGCGCCTGTAGCTCAATGGTTAGAGCTGGCCGCACATAACGGCTAGGTTGCGGGTTCGAGTCCTGCCGGGCGCACCGCGCAGGGCGGCTTGGCGCATGCTGCGCCAAGACTCGCCCAAGCACGGCCGGCGGGCGCACAGCGCCCGTCCGACGACGCGGCTTCGCCGCGGCGCCCCTTCTTCATTCTGCACCACTTCGAATCTGCCCGCCGCGGCAAAGCCGCGTCGTCAGTCGGCGCGATGCGCCGCTGTCCGCGCCGGTTGCGCGTCGCGCCTAGCTCCGCTAGGCGCGTCCGCAACCGTCGGGGAGTGGCGCAGTCCGGTAGCGCGCCTGCTTTGGGAGCAGGATGTCG
>SXHP01000083.1 GCA_005773165.1 Sphingomonadales bacterium
CGACGTAAGGTCCTCCGAACTGGAGCCCGACGCCGATCGATTGGCCCTCGCCGACGACGCTGTCGGCATCCATTTCGCCGGGCGACTTGATCGCGCCCAGAGCGACCGGCTCGGTCACCACTGCGATCAGCAGCGCCTTCTTCGCGTGGCACGCGTCGGCGAGCGGGCGCAGGTCGGCGATGCGGCCGAGGATGTCGGGATATTGGACGACGACGCAGCTCGTCTCGTCGTCGATCTTTGCGATCAGCCGGTCGGGGTCGGTCTCGGCAACCAGCCACGGCGCAGTCGTCTCCAGCACGTCGCCAGTGTATTTCGCCATCGTCTTCGCGACCGAGACGTAATGCGGGTGGAGCCCCGCCGACAGGATCGCCTTGCCGCGCCGCGTGATCCGCCGCGCCATCGTGATCGCCTCCCAGCACGCGGTCGATCCGTCGTACATCGACGCGTTCGCCACGTCCGTCCCGAGCAGCCGCGCGACCTGCGTCTGGAACTCGAACAGCATCTGCAGCGTGCCCTGCGCGATCTCGGGCTGGTACGGCGGGTAGGCGGTCAGGAACTCGCCGCGCTGAATCAGGTGATCGACCGACGCGGGCACGTGATGCCGGTATGCGCCGCAGCCGAGAAAGAACGGGACTTCCCCCGCAACGGTGTTCCTGCGGGCGAGCGCGGTCATGTGGCGCTCGACCGCGAGCTCGGAGGCGTGCGACGGCAGGCCGTGGATCGGCCCGTCGAGCACCGCTTCGGCGGGGACATCGGCGAACAGCGCGTCGATCGAGGGCGCGCCGATGACCGATAGCATGTCGCGCCGGTCGGCGTCGGTAAGGGGCAGGTAGCGCATTCACGATACTCCCCCCTCCCGCTTGCGGGAGGGGTCGGGGGAGGGCATGTCAGGAGGTGGGAGAGCAACAGTCCCTCCCCTAGCCCCTCCCGCAAGCGGGAGAGGAACTAGAGCTTCGCGACGAACGCCTCGTAGGCGGCTTCATCCATCAATTCAGACAGTTCCGACGCATCGCTCAACGTGATCTTGAAGAACCACCCTTCCGCCTCCGCGTCCGAATTGACCAGCGACGGATCGTCGGCGAGCGCGGCATTGCCCTCGATCACCGTGCCCGACACCGGCGAATAGACGTCCGACGCCGCCTTTACCGATTCGACCACCGCGGCCTCGTCGCCCTTGGCGAGCTGCTTGCCCTCTTCGGGCACGTCGACGAAGACGATATCGCCGAGTTGGCCCTGCGCGTAATCGCTGATGCCGACGGTGCCGACCTGGCCGTCTACGTCGACCCATTCGTGATCTTGCGTGAAATAACGGCTCATTTGGGGCCTCCTGCGCGGACGTAGCGGTGGGGAACGAAGGGCATCGCGGCGACGACGCCGGTGTGGATCTTGCCGCGCTGAGACAAGCGCAGCGCGGTTCCGGGCGCAGCCATCGCCGCGGGGACATAGGCCATCGCGATCGGCGCGCTGACGGTGGGCGCGAAGCCGCCGCTGGTGACCTTGCCGACCGGCGCATCGTCGCCGTCGACCACCGTCGCGCCCTCGCGGACCGGCTGCTTGCCGTCGACGAGCACACCGACGCGCTTCGACGCAGCGCCCTCCGCACGCTCGGCGAGGATGCGTGTCGCCCCCGCGAAGTCCGCCGCCTCGCGCCGCCGCTTCGACAGCGCGAAGCCCAGATCGGCTGCGACCGGCGTCGTCTCGGAATCGAGATCATGCCCGTAGAGCGGCAGCCCCGCCTCCAGCCGCAGCGAATCGCGTGCGCCGAGCCCGATCGGCTTCACCTCGGCCTGATCGAGCAGCGCATCGGCGAGCGCCTCCGCGGCCTCGCCCGGCAGCGAAATCTCGAACCCGTCTTCGCCGGTATAGCCCGACCGGCTGATCCACAAAGCATGGCCGCGCCACTCGAACGCGCCCGCGGTCATAAAGGTGAGCGCCTCGACGGCCGGCACGAGCCGCGACAAAACGGTCACCGCCTCCGGCCCCTGCAGCGCCAGCAGCGCCTGCTCGTCGAGCAGGTTCATCGTCACCTCGTCGGGCAATCGCTCGATCAGATAGCCGATGTCGTCATATTTGGTCGCGCCGTTGACGACCATGTAGAGTTCGTCGCCCCTGCGGGTCACCATCAGGTCGTCCAGGATGCCGCCGTCCTCGCTCAACAGCAGCGAATAGCGCATCCGTCCCTCGCCCAGCCCGGCCAAATCGCCCGGCAGCACCTGCTCCAGCGCCTTCGCCGCGCCTTCACCCGTGAACATGAGCTGCCCCATGTGGCTGACGTCGAACAGCCCGGCATGCGCGCGGGTCCACAGATGCTCCGCCATGATGCCCTCATATTGCACGGGCATATGGTACCCGGCGAAGTCGACCATCCGCCCGCCGCGCGCACGATGCCATGCGTCGAGCGGCAGGATCTGGGTCTCGATGACCTCTTCGTCAGTATCGTTGGCGGTATCGCTCAAGGCTCGGGCACTCCGGCGAAGGTTCGCGACCAACCCGCCGGGTTGGTCGATGGTTGCGAACCCCCTCTGTCACGGAGACCTGAGAGCTTTCCTCCGGATGCGATCCGGAATTACCCCTTCGGTGGCCCCGGATCAAATCCGTGGCGCTTTCCAGAGTGCCGTACAGCGCGCGGTCCCGTTTGCCTGAGAGATTCCGGGGCGGGTGCTCCTTCGGCGCCCCGGATCAAGTCCAGGGTCTCTCCCGCACGCTGCCATGACGGTCGCCCGCCATCGGCCCGTCCCGTCTGGCGGTACCTTCCTCTTGAGTCAATCGTCGAGGCGCACTCGATCAGCTTGCAAGACGGTCCGGCTGTTCGGCCGCGACAGCGACGAAGCGAAGCAAGGCGCTGCCGGCGGCGGATTGCGCGATCAGACAGGGATCGCCCCACTCGTTCTCGTGAAGAAACTGCTCACCCGCAACCGTCAGAACGGAATAGGAGGCGTGCCGAGCCTCCGAAACACGGCCGAGCCGGGCAAGCCGCTGACGAACGACCGGCATCTCGCCCGGATCGAACTCCAGGCTGACAAGATCGGGAGCTAGCTCGAGCAGATGCATATGCCGTCCTCTTGCTCCATATAGACGGTTGCACACCGTCCCTCAACCACTCGCCAGAGAAGCAGGCCGGCTCGCCGCGGCCAGCACCTCCTCCCAGCTACCATATTTACGGAAGAAGGCGTCCGCATCCGGTCCGACCGGATGTCCGTATTTGACCAGGTTGCGAAGCTCCAAACGTGCGATGATCGCTGGCGGAGCGTTCGCGCGATAGCGCAGCTTCAAACCGTTGCGTCGCTCTACCGCCTCACGTGCGACGGACTCGACGGATCGGCCGGCCGCAACTTCGCCAGCGCCCCACGTCGCGAGAGCGCGGACCTCCGCCTCATAGGCCTGACGCTCGCTGAGCACTCACCGCGTCGCGTTGTACCTGAGCTGCGCGTCGGTGAGCTGGAAGCCGACCAGCGCCTCGAACGACGCGCGCAGCACCGCCTGGCGCACTTCGGGCCGGGTCAGCGGGTCGGTCGCGGCGTCCTCGTCGCCCGCCTTGCGCTTGCGGGTGATCTGCTGGCGGACGTCGTCGGGCAGCGTCGCGGCGGCGCGGGCGACATAGGCGACCGCCTGTCCGCTCGCGCTCGCGCGTGATTGCCCCGCCTCGAACCGGAGGCTGACCTGGCCGACCCGCTTGGCGACGACGTTGCTGCCGCCGCGGACCACCGTGACGAAATACGGCAGCGTGACGTCGCGCGCCGCCTCGGCGCGGGTCCGCGACGCGCGCACCTCGAACGTCACGGTGCTGGCGATCTGGTCGCCCGCGTCCGCGCACGTGCCCCGCACGTTGGTCATGGAGGCGACCAGATCGATCGCGCTGTCGGCGCGGCTCGTTTCGGGCGAAAACACGGTGACGTCGCCCGTGCCCGCGGGCACGCCGACCACCGGGCACGCCGATCGGACCGCGGTGACCCCGCCGGTCGCGTCGATCTCGCCTTTCCCGGCGCATCCGGCCAGGATGGCAAGGGCGGGAAGCGTGAGGAGAAGAGCTTTCACGAGGACGCGTACCTTTGGAAATCGACTTGTCCCCGCCGCCATAACCGGCTTTGCGCCGCCGGGGCAACTCGCGTAAGGGGCGACCCCGTGAACCACGTCGCCGCCAAGCCCGTCCTCGAGCTGCTCATCGCCGCCCCGCGCGGCGTCTGCGCGGGGGTCGACCGGGCGATCCGCATCGTCGAACTCGCGATCGAGAAGACCGGGGCGCCGGTC
>SXHP01000084.1 GCA_005773165.1 Sphingomonadales bacterium
GCGGCCGCGTCGGCGTGTGGAGCGTGACCGACAGCTTCGCGCTCGTGCTGACCGGCAACGGCGAGCGTTACGGGCGCGCCTGGAGCGACCTGATCGCCGCGGTCGCGCGCGCGCGGAGCGGATCGCGCGCGACGATCGCGCCGCTGCCCCGCGCGGGCGAGCGGGCGGCGATCTGCGGGGTCGGCGAGGGCGCGCGGGTCGATTCGCCCGGCGCCTCCGCCGGGCTGATCGTCGATCCGGCGAGCGGATCGTGCGCGGCCTATTATCCGCAGGTTGCGGGGTGGCGCAGGCTGGTGGACCGCGGCGCGGCGCAGCCCTTCTACGTCTACCCGCGCGACGCCCTTCCCGCTCTCCGCGCCGCCGAGCGCGCCGAAGCGACCGCGCAGCTCCGACGCACCCTTCCGGCGCGCGCCGCTGCGCGAAACGGGGCGCGCGGTCCGTCGTGGCCGTGGTTCCTGGCGCTGCTCATCGCGCTCGCCGGATCGTGGTGGTTCGAACGCGCACGCTGGGGACGCATCGCGAAGGTGTAACGCACCGAAACTTGGCGCGAAACCAGCCGCCCGAGAAGCAGATTGCGCCACTCTCGCGAGCGCCGTCCACCGCGTTCAAGCAATGTCAGGCACTTACCAGACTTGGCACGGGCGCTGCAAGGCGGTCAGCATCGATCGCCGGATGGTCCGCCGATCGCCGACAAGCCCAAAGGACCCACGCCATGACCCGCTTCGCCGCCATCCAGCACACCGCCGCCTCGCTCTTCGCCGCGCTCGTCTGCGCCGCGGTGTTCGTCAGCGCCGCCGTCCCCGTCACGCCGATCGTGTGACGCGGCACGTGCGCTATTGAAAGCCATTATCATTTCTGCAACGGGAGACGGACACAAGGGGACTTTTCCGATGATGACGCGCACGACGACCGGGCTGCTGCTGGCCACCGCGCTGACGGCGCTGGCTCAGCCCGCCGCCGCGCAGACCGCCGAGACGCCGGAGACCCGCCGCACGATCGAGACCGACGACGGCACCGTCATCGTCACCGCGCCGAACTACGTCCCGCAGGGCGGAGTCACCGCCAACAAGACCGACATTCCGCTGATCGCGACGCCGCAATCGGTGTCCGTCGTCACCCGCGACCAGATCGACCTGCTCGCCTTTGTCGATGCGCAACAGGCGGTGCGCTACACCGCGGGCGTCTATGGCGAGAATTACGGGCCGGACGCGCGCTACGACTTCTTCACCGTGCGCGGCTTCACGCCAAAGCAATATATCGACGGCCTCGCCGCGCCGATCTCCACGTCGATCTTCTCGGTCGGCGTCGATCTCTACGCCTTCGAGTCGCTGGAATTGCTGAAGGGCCCCTCGTCGACGCTTTACGGCAACACGCCTCCGGGCGGCATCTACAACGAGACGAGCCGCCGCGCGTCGCAAGCGTTCGGCGGCGAGGTGCGCGCGCAATATGGAACCGACGACTTCCGCGAGATCGCGGGCACCGTCACCGGCGCGGTCGCGGACGGGGTCGCGGTCCGCTTCACCGGGCTGTTCCGCGACCGCGACCTGGTCGCCGACGACACCAACACCAAGCGCCTGTTCGCCGCGCCGACCGCGACCTGGACGATCGGGCCGCGCACGACGCTGACCGGCCTCGCTTATTACCAGTACGACAAGGGCCGCGGCGGCAACGGCGGCTTCCTGCCCGCGGCGGGCACGCTCCTCCCCAATCCCAACGGCGTGATCGGCCAGCGCACCAACCTCGCCGACCCGCGCGCCGTGTTCGAGCGACGCCAGGCTTCCGCGGGCTATGAATTCGTCCACGGCCTGTCGGACGCCGTCCGCTTCACCTCCAACGCCAAGTGGAACCGGTACAGGGAGCGCGCGCCGATCGGCATCTATCAGACCGGCCTCGTCCCCGGCAGCACGCGGATCGCGCAGCAGGCCAACTTCGCTTATGCCGAGGACGTGACCAGCTTCGCCGCCGACAACCGCCTCGATGCGAGCGTCCAGACCGGCGCAGTCGGGCACAAATTGCTCCTCGGCGTCGACTACCGCAACGTCGACAACGTCGCCGCCTTCACCTTCGGCGGCGCGGGCACGATCGACGTGTTCAACCCCGTCTACGCCACCCCCGATGCGCAGCTTCAGCCCGGCTACGGCACCCGCTTCAACGATCAGGTGCTGAAGCAGCTCGGCGTCTATGCGCAAGAGCAGGCGCGCGTCGGCGACCTCTATCTGACCGCAGGCGCGCGCTACGACCGGGTGCGCAGCCGATACCTGCCGCCGTTCGCCGCGGTGGGCAGCGGCGGCGCGCGGACCCGCGTCGCGCAGGAGAAGTTCACCTACCGCCTCGGCGCGAATTACGTCACCAGCAGCGGCCTAGCGCCGTACCTCAGCTATTCGACCTCGTTCGAGCCCGTGCTCGGCACCGATTCGGTCACCGGCGATCCCTTCCGCCCGACGACGGGCCGCCAGTGGGAGGGCGGGGTCAAGTTCGACGCGCGCGGGCTGCCTGACGGGGTCAAACTGTTCGCCACCGCCGCGCTGTTCGACATCCGCCAGAGGAACGTCGTCACCACCACCGCGTCGACCGTCCCCGTCTTCGGCACGCAGACCGGCGAGGTCGAGGTGCAGGGCGGCGAAGTGGAGCTCGTCGCGCGCATCCGCGACCGGCTGACGATCAACGCCTCGTACAGTTACAACCGCTCCGAAGTGCTGGCGAGCAACGTCGCCGCCGAAATCGGCGAACCGCTGCCGACCACGCCCGAACACAAGGCGTCGGCGTTCGTGAACTACGATTTCCAGCGCGGCGCCCTGGCGGGGTTCGGCATCGGCGCGGGCGCGCGCTACACCAGCTCAAGCGCAGGGAGCCTGCCCGGCGCGTTCAACCCGGTCGTGTTGCGCGGCGAGTCCGCGACGCTGTTCGACGCGATCATCTCCTACGACGTCCCCGGCTGGCGCTTCGCGGTCAACGGGTCGAACATCCTCGACCACCGCTATGTCGCGCGCTGCTCGTCCGCCGCCGCCTGCTTCTACGGCGCGCCGCGCCAGGTGCTCGGCACCGTGACGCGCAAGTTCTAGGGGTGCGGCGCGGCGCGATCACCGGATGGATGTGGGTCCACACCTGGTCCAGCCTCGTCTGCACCGCGTTCCTGCTGTTCCTCTGCGTCACCGGGCTGCCGCTGATCTTTCACGACGAGATCGACGCGGCGTTCGCCCCGGAGCAGCCGCTCGCCGCGGTCGCGCCCGGCACGAAGCCGCTCGACCTCGACCAGCTGGTCGCGCGCGCGGTGGCGGGGCATCCGGGCGAGATCCCGCTCTACATGAGCTTCGACACCGACCGCCCGGTCGTCAACGTCACCACCGGCCCCGCGCCCGACGCACCCGCCGCGGCGATGCGCTTCCAGTCGCTCGACCGGCGGACGGGCGCGGTCCTGCCGCCGCGCGAAGGCGGGGTGATGGACGTCGTGCTTCGGCTCCACACAGACCTGATGCTGGGGCTTCCCGCCGAGATCTTCCTCGGCGTGATGGGCCTGCTGTTCTTCGTCGCGATCGTCTCGGGCGTCGTGCTGTACGCGCCGTTCATGCGGCGGCTCGCGTTCGGCGCGGTGCGCAGCGACCGCAGCGCGCACGTCCGCCGGCTCGATCGCCACAACCTCCTGGGCGTGGTCACCCTGGTGTGGGCGAGCGTCGTCGGCGTGACCGGGACGATCAACACCCTGGTCGTCCCCGTCACCGAATGGTGGAAGGCCGACCAGCTCGCCGCGATCGCCCGCCCCGGCGAACGGCCGGTGACGCAGAACCTTGCGCCGCTCCAGCCCGCGTTCGACCGCGCGATCCGCGCCGCGCCGGGGATGCGCGCGCAGTTCATCGCCTTTCCGGGCGTCGCCTACAGCAGCGCGCGGCATTACGGCGTCTTTCTTCAGGGCGCGACGCCGCTGACCGCCAAACTGCTCACCCCCGCCTTCGTCGACGCGCGTACCGGGCGGGTCGATTCGGTGGAGGCGATGCCGTGGTACATGCAGGCGCTGCTGCTCGCGCAGCCACTTCATTTCGGCGATTACGGCGGCCTGCCGATGAAGCTGCTGTGGGCGATCCTAGACCTGCTGACGATCGCGGTGTTGTGGACCGGGCTGCGGCTATGGCTGATCCGCGGCCGCGCGCACGCCCACACGCGCGCCGCGCACGCCGCCGCGTGACCCGCCGCCGCAACACGCTGCTGCAGATCTTCGCCGCTCCCGCCGCCGTCGCGCTCGCCTCCGCCGCGGGGCTGGCGGCGGGACTCCTCGGCGACGGCTGGTGGGACGCCGCCGCCGCCGCGGGTCTGGCGGCGCCCGTCCTCGCGATCGCGCTCACCCGCGGGCGCTAGGCTATACGCGCAGCAGCACGAGCAGCGTCAGCAGGGCCAGGGGGATCAGCAGCAGCGGCTCCACCAGTGCGATACCCAGCGCGAGCAGCGCGTAAATCGTCACCACCAGCAGGAACCCGAACGGCGGCGCTGCGCCGAGCAGGCGCGCGGCCGGGCTCTGCCGCCCGACATAGTCCGCGTTGACCGCGCGGGGCGGCGCGCCGCGGACGATGAAGCGCGCGATCTCGTCCCACTGACTCTCGACGATCCCCGCGCCGTGCCCGCCGCGCGCGTAATGGACCTGAAAGCAGTCGTGCGCGCCGATCCGCTTCGGCACGACTCGCGCCATATCCGACCGCGGCAGCGGCCCCGCGATGTCGCGGAACCCCGCATGCCCTGCGCCGCCCAGGTCGACCAGCCCAAGCGCCGCCGGGAAGATCCCGACCACCAGGTCGCCGCTCGCGACATAGTTGAGCAGCCCGCGCACCTGCGGCCGCGGCGCGTCGATCAGCCGCCGCCAGTCGTAGCGCGTCCTGACCACGCTGCCTGCGAAGACGACCCGCTCGAACAACGCCGCGGGATAATCGCTGAGCGCACGCGCGGCGAGATAGGTGCCGTTCGAATGGCCGACGAAGTGAAATCTGGCGCGCGGGTATCGCGCCCGTGCCTCGACATAGCGGTCCATCAGCCACGCCGCCTTTGCGCGGCGGACGCCGATCCACAAGAACGGCAGCATCGCGAGATAGCCGTAGCTTTCGGTCATCGAGCGGACGTGGCGCGGAGTGCCGTCGGGCAGCGGCGAGGCCGCGGCCTCGCGCTTGATCGCGCGCGCGACCTTGGAGGTCCAGAACCCCTTGTCGCGGATGCCGTGGACGACGAACACGACGTCGGTCACCCCCTCCTCGGGCTCGGGAGTCTTGCCGTCGGCGAGCAGCGCGGACGAGATCGCGTCGGGGTGCTTCGCGAGCGCCGCCATGTCGAGGGTCAGCGCGTCGCGGAGCAGCGCCCGCCGCGCGGGCGCCTCCGGCCGCATGTCGACCGCGTCGGCGTGCGCGGTCGAGGACATGTCGAGCAGCACGTGGGAGCCGCGGTTCACCCCGTCAACCGCGACGTCGATCATGTCGTCGGGCGAGACCACGTCGTCGCGGCTGCCGAGCAGCTGCACCACCGGCAGGTCGCGCCCGCCCGCGCGGCACAGCGCCAGCCATTGCAGCCGCGTCTGGACGGGAAAGGGCAGACCGAACCGGCTCTCCATCAGCACGCCGCGGCGCGCGGGCGTCAGGGTGGCAAGGAAGCTGAACAGGCCCCATAGCGCGCTCTTGGACCAGCTCGCCGCCGAACGCGGCGCCCAGCCGCGGCTGATCCCGCCGAGCAGCACCACCCGCTCGATCCGCTCCGCCCAGCCGCGCCGCTCTCGGAACGCCTCGAAACCCGCCTCGAACGGCGCGTCCGCGGTCTCGCCGTGCGCGGCGATCGCGACCCTGCGCGCGATCAACGCGCCCATGCTGTAGCCGATCAGGATGATCCGCGCATAAGGCGCGCCGAGTCGCGCCATGCGCGCCGCGTCGAGCGAGTCGACCGCCGCGACCAGCTCGCCGACCACCGACGCGGGCGGGGTCGCGCTGAGCACGCCCAGCCGCCCGGCGAAGGCGAGCGTCGGCACATAGACGTCCGCCGCGCCCAGCGCCTCGACCGCCGCATCGGCGACGCTGCCGAGCTGATCGCCCGATCCGGCCAGGCCGTGCACCAGCACGACCAATGTCGGCGCGTCCACGTCCGCGAATCGCGAAAACGCCCCCTCCTGCCAGACCGCCACGGTTCCGCCCTCCACCCGGATGCGCGGCGATCCTATCAGCGTCTCCGCCGATGCAAAGCGGCCTTCGCGCGGCGCTGCCCGGTCAGGCGGCGGCGCGCTCGAGCATGCCGAAGAGGTCGCGGGGATCGTCGGGGTCGGCGATGAGGTCGAGCTGCGCGGCGACGTCGTTGCGATCGACCTTGTCGCGCAGATAGCTGAGCGCGGCGAAATCCTCGATCGCGAAGCCGACGCTGTCGAACAGCGTGATCTGGCGTTCGTCACGGCGGCCGGGCGCCGCGCCCGCCAGCACCTGCCAAAGCTCGGTCACCGGATCGTCCGCGTCCATCTGCTGGCTCTCGCCCTCGATCCGCGTCTGCGGGGCATATTCGACAAACGTGTCGGCGCGGCGGAGGATGTCGCGGTGCAGTTCGGTCTTGCCGGGGCAGTCCCCGCCGATCGCGTTGAGGTGGACGCCCGCGCCGACCATGTTGTCGGTCAGGATGGTGGCGAGCTGCTTGTCCGCGGTCGCGGTGGTGATGATCTGCGCACCCTCCACCGCGCTCTCGGCGGTGGCGCAGGGGGTGAGCGAGAACCCGCGGTCGCGCAGATTCGTCATCGTCTTGCGCGTCGCCGCCGGATCGATGTCGTACAGCCGGAGGCGATCGACGCCCAGGACCGCCTTCATCGCGAGCGCCTGGAACTCCGCCTGCGCGCCGTTGCCGATCAGCGCCATCGTGCGGGCGCCACGCGGCGCAAGCCGGCGCGCTGCGACCGCCGAGGTCGCGGCCGTGCGCAGCGCGGTGAGCAGCGTCATTTCGGCGAGCAGGACCGGATAGCCCGTCTCCACGTCGGCGAGCAGCCCGAACGCCGCCACCGTCTGCAGCCCCGCGACGGTGTTGCGCGGATGCCCGTTGACGTATTTGAACGCATAGGCCGCGCCGTCGGACGCGGGCATCAGTTCGATGACCCCGCTGACCGAATGGGTGGCGAGACGCGGAGTCTTCTCGAAGGCGGGCCAGCGCAGGAACTCGGCCTCGATCCGTTCGGCGAGCTCGCGGAGCATGGTCTCGATCCCGACGAGGTGGACGAGCCGCATCATGTTCGCGACGCTGACGAACGGCACAAGCGCCCTGGCGGAGGGGGGAAGGGGCAAAACGGGTCTCCTTTACGGCTGTACGCTCAATCCGCGGTCCACCCGCCGTCGACGACCAGGCTGGTTCCGGTGACCAGCGCGGACGCATCGGAGGCGAGATAGAGCGCCGCGCCCATCAGATCCTCGACACGGCCGAGCCGCCCAAGCTTGATCCTGGCGAGCACGTCCGCCTTAAAGCCGGCGTTCTCGAAGAAGGGTCTGGTCATCGGGGTTTCGATGAAGGTCGGCGCGATCGTGTTGGAGCGGATGCCATGGGCGGCGAGGTCGAGCGCGAACGCCTTGCTCATCCCCTCCAGCGCCCATTTGGACGCGCAATAAAGCGATCGGTTCGGGCCGCCGACATGGCCCATCTGGCTGCCGATATGGATCAGGCTGCCCGCGACCTCTTCGGCGAGCATCCGCCGGACGCACGCTTGCGCGACGAAGAACGCCGATTTGACGTTCAGGTCGAGCACCGAATCGTAATCGGCCTCGCTCACGTCCTGCATGGGCTTGGGTCGGTTGGTGCCGGCGTTGTTGACCAGGACGTGAAACGCAGGGCGATCGGCGAAGAACGCGGCGACCTGCGCCAGATCGGCGACGTCGAGGCGCGCGGGCTCGGCCGTTCCGCCGGCTTCCCGGATCGCCGCCGCGGCGGCGTCGATCTCGTCGGCGCTGCGCGCGGCGAGCGTGACCGCCGCCCCCGCCTCCGCGAGCGCCGCGGCGAGCGCCAGCCCGATCCCGCGTCCC
>SXHP01000085.1 GCA_005773165.1 Sphingomonadales bacterium
ATGGGCGGCATGGACTTCTGATTTCGGACGGGAGCAGGCGAGCCTGCTCCCGACACGAAGTCGGAGCGGCCGGCAGGTCGGCGCAGCCGAACCTGTTCGACGTCCCAGCATCGGCTTTGCCGATGCCCTTGCGAGTATGAGAAGGGCCGGAGCGGCGACGCTCCGGCCCTTCTTTCGTCACGGGCCGCATGCTACCCTCCAGCCATGCGGCTTGACCCAGCTTACACGCCGATTACGGCCGATGAGTTTTTGGCGATGGATTTCGGCACCGACCGCAAGTTCGAGCTTGCGGACGGCGTCATCCAGATGATGACCGGCGGATCGTCGACGCATTCGCGGGTCGCCGGCAACATCTACTTCGCCCTGCGGCTGGCGCTGCGCGGAAAGCCGTGCAAGCCGTTCAATTCGGACATGGGCGTGCGTGTCAGCGCGACCACGGTGCGCTACCCTGACGTCAGCGTGTATTGCGGCAATCCTTGGTCGTTCGAGAACGATCCCGCGCTCGCCTTCGACAACCCGCGCGTCATATTCGAGGTTCTATCCGCCAGCACAGCGACTCTCGATCAAGGCACGAAGCTGGAGGAGTACCGCTGGTTGCCCAGCCTGGACACGGTGGTCTTCGTTGATCCGGTCAACGAACTCACCCGCACGTTCCAGCGGGAAGACGAACGAGGCTGGAACGACAGCACCTTCGCGCAGCCGCACGACGTCCACTTGCCCTCCTTAGGCGTCACTCTCACGCCCGACGAAATCTTCGCCCGCGACTGATCCCGCCTTCATGCGTTCAGCCGCGACGCAGACGGCGATGCAGCACGAGGGGCTGGCCTGACTTAGAGCGATCAGCCCAGTTCCTCGTCACCCCAGGTCAAGGCCGGGGGGACGAGACGGATCAGTTCGTCTCGATCAGCCCCGCTGCTTCATCGCCTCGAGCAGCGCCTTGACCTCCTGGCTGCGGCCGCGGGGGAGGATCAGGACGTCGTCGCCGCTCGCGACCACGATCAGGTCCGACACGCCCACCATCGCGATGCGAGCGCCGTCGCTGCGCACCAGGCAATTGGCGGTGTCGATCGCGATCACCGCGCCCTGATGCGCGTTGCCCGCCTCGTCGGTCGCGCTGATCGCGTGGAGCGCGTCCCAACTGCCGAGATCGCTCCAGCCCATCGATACGGGAACCACCGCGACACGCTCGGCGCGCTCCATCACCGCATAGTCGATCGATTCGGACGGGCTGGCGGCGAAGGCCTGCGCATCGGGGTGGAGCCGAGTCCCCTCCCGCGCAGCGCCCGCCATCGCCTCCTGCGCGGCGGCGAGGATGTCGGGGGCGTGCGCGGCGAGCGCGCCCAGGAAGATGTCGGCGCGGAACAGGAAGATGCCGCCGTTCCAAACATGGTCGCCGCCCGCCAGCATCGCCTCCGCCGCGTCGAGGGGGGGCTTCTCCACGAAGCGCGCGACCCGGTGGACGCCCGGCGCGAGCGCGTCGCCGACCCGAATCCAGCCGTAGCCGGTCTCCGGCGCGTCGGGCGCGATGCCGAAGGTGACCAGCCAGCCGTCGCCGACCAGCGGCATCGCGGCGCGGATCGCGGCGTGAAAGGCGGGAACATCGGCGATGACATGGTCCGAGGGCATCACGAGCAACGCCTCCTCGCCGCCGCCCGCCGCAAGCGCGGCCAGCGCGATCGCAGGCGCCGTGTTGCGGCCCGCGGGCTCCAGGATCACCGTTTCGGGCGCCGCGCCGCATTGGGCGAGCTGGTCGTCGATCATGGAGGCGTGCGCGGCGTTGGCGACGACGATGGGGGCCGCGAAGCCTTCGCCCGCGGCGCGCATCGCGGTCAGCTGCAGCATCGTCTCGTCGGCGTTGAGCGCGAGCAGCTGCTTGGGCTTCTCCGGCCGCGACATCGGCCACAAGCGGGTGCCCGAGCCCCCGGACAGGATAACGGGTCTGATCAACTTGGCGGTCATGGGTCCTCCGGCTTGCCCGCCGCCATAAACCGGGCTCCGCAAAGCGCAAAGGGCGACGGCGTGCGGGGGCGTTCAGAGTTTCTTTGCCATTTCGCGCGCATGAGGCCTGTGTCGGCTTTCCTTACAGTCCGGCGCCCATGGTCGAACGCGGGGTCGCGAATGGTTCGCCTGTTCAAGCACTATGTCCCGCACGCCGTCCTGCTGCTCGGCATGGTCGATCTGCTGCTGCTGCTGTCGGCGGCCGAGATCGGCTGGGTGGTGCGCGCGCACCAGATCGGCGCCGATGCGGGAAGCGCCGCCGAGCGCTGGCCGCAGCTGCTGAGCTTCGCCGTCGCGCTTCAGCTCGCGCTGGTCGCAGTCGGGGGATACGGCGCGGCGTCGTTCCTGTCGCTGCGCTTCGCGGCGGCGCGACTGGCGGTGGCGATCGCGCTGGGCGTGATCTTCCTGTCGCTGATCTATTTTCTGGTGCCGCCGCTCGCGCTCTGGCGGTCCAACCTGCTCTACGCGATGGTCGCCGCGTCGGCGCTGCTGGTCGCGGTGCGCGCGCTGCTCGGCCGGACGCTGGGGGGCGAGCGGTTCAAGCGGCGGGTCGTGGTGCTCGGCGCAGGCGCGCGCGCGGCGCGGATCGAGGCTCTGGCGGAGGAGCCCGGAATCAATTTCGTCGCGGCGGGCTTCGTCGCGATGGGAGAGGCGCGTCCGCAGGTGACGGGCGCAGCGCCGCGCGACGCGATCCCCAACCTTGCACGCCACGTCCTCGCCCTCGACGCAAGCGAAGTGGTGCTGGCGCTGGAGGAGCGGCGCAACGCGTTGCCGCTCGCCGATCTCCTGCGCGTCCGCACCACAGGGGTGCGGGTGTTCGATATTTCGACCTTTCTGGAGCGCGAGACCGGCCGGATCGATCTCAACAGCGTCAGCCCGTCGGCGCTGATCTTCTCCGACGGGTTCGATGCGGGGCGGCTGGTGTCGAGCGCCGCCAAGCGCGCGTTCGACATCGCGGCGAGCCTGCTGCTGCTCGTGCTGACGCTTCCCCTGCTTCTCCTGACCGCGGTCGCGATCAAGCTCGAATCGAAGGGGCCGGTGTTCTATCGCCAGCGCCGCATCGGGCTGTACAACGACGCCTTCGACATCCTGAAGCTGCGCTCGATGCGCCAGGACGCGGAGACGCCGGGCCGGGCGGTGTGGGCGGCGGAGGACGACCCCCGGATCACCCGCGTCGGCCGCCTGATCCGCAAGATCCGCATCGACGAGCTGCCGCAATGCTGGACGGTGCTGAAGGGCGAGATGAGCTTCGTCGGCCCGCGCCCGGAGCGGCCGCAGTTCGTCGCCGACCTGGAGCACCACCTGCCTTACTACGCCGAGCGGCACATGGTGAAGCCGGGAATCACCGGCTGGGCGCAGATCAACTATCCCTACGGCGCGTCGATCGATGATGCGCGGCACAAGCTCGAATACGACCTGTATTACGTCAAGAACTACTCGCCGTTCCTCGACCTGCTGATCCTGCTCCAGACCCTGAAGGTCGTGCTGTGGCCCGCGGGAGCGCGCTGACGTGCTGATCCTGTGGGCGCACGCGCTCGCCGCGCTGCTGTTCGGCGCGCTCAGCCTGTCGCAAGCCCGGGTGCGGGGGCGGCGAGCCTTTGCGGCGGCTTTGGCGGTCACCGCCTTGTGGGCGCTGGCGGTAGCGGGGATCGATCCGGGCGCGGCGATCCTGCCGGTGGTGGAGGCGGCGCGCGACACCGCCTGGCTGCTCGCCATGCTGCTGTTCGTCCGGGGGCAGGCGCGGCTGGGGGTGGGGATCGGCGCGGTCTACG
This sequence comes from Sphingomonadales bacterium, assembly GCA_005773165.1. GTDB lineage: Bacteria > Pseudomonadota > Alphaproteobacteria > Sphingomonadales > Sphingomonadaceae > Sphingomonas. The sequence continues at coordinate 3,771 of SXHP01000085.1, forward strand.
CCGCGGTCGCGACGATCGCCTGCGCCGCGGCGGTGCTGGGGGTGATCGAGGCGATGCCGGCCGCGGCTCCGGCGGCGGAGGCGCTCCAGTCGGTGCGCGCGCTGTTCCGGATGCTCGCCGCGGCGGGCGCGTTGGTGCTGGTCAACCATGCCCAGGCCGACGCGCGGGGCCGGGCGCGGATCGTTGCGCTGGCGCTGGCGCTCGCATGGGGCGGCGACCTCGTCGCGTTCGGCGCGCGCTATGCCGGGGTGGTCGACATCGATACGCTGGAGGGCGTACGCGGGCTGGCGGCGCTCGCCGCGGCGCTGGTCATCGCGGTCGCGGGTCAGCGGGCGGACGACCGCCGGGTCGCGGTGTCGCGCACCGCGACGGTTCGGTCGCTGTCGGCGGTGGCGCTGGCGGGCTATGCCGGGCTGGTCGCGTTGGGCACCAGCGTCGCCGCGGCGGTCGGGGGCGAGCACGTCCGCCTGGCGCAGACCGGCATCGTCATCGGCTCGACCGCGGCGCTGCTCACGCTCCTGTCGACGCCCTGGCTGCGCGCCTGGACCAAGGTGAAGATCGCCAAGCATCTGTTCAGCCACCGGTACGATTACCGGATCGAATGGCGGCGGTTCACCGACACGCTGGGACACCCGCAAGCCGGGCCGCTCGCGACGCGGATCGTCAAGGCGATCGCCGATCTGACCGACTCTCCGGCGGGACTGCTGCTGGTCGCCGACGGCGCGCGGCTGGAGCCGGGGTCGGCGTGGAACTGGGACGAAGCGCCCGGCGACGCATCCGCGCTCGTGGCGCATCTGGCGCAGACCGGGCGGATCGTCGATCTCGACGCGGTGCGCGGCGGCGGCGCTGCGGAGGAGGCGGCGCTGGTCCCCGCGTGGCTGCTTGCGCGAGAGGACGCCTGGGCGATCGTGCCGCTGGTTCACGGCGGCGCGCTGGCGGGGGCCGTGGTGCTCGCGCGGCCGCCGGTCGATCGTGCGATCGACTGGGAGGACCTCGATCTGCTGCGGCTTGCCGGAACGCAGGCGGCGGGCTGCCTGGCGGAGGACCGCGCGCACGCCGCGCTGGCCGAAAGCCGCAGGTTCGACGAATTCTCACGCCGTTTCGCCTTCCTGATCCACGACATCAAGAATGTCGCCAGCCAATTGGCGCTGGTCGCGCGCAATGCCGAGCGCCACGCCGACAACCCGCAGTTCCGCGCCGACATGGTGGCGACTCTCAAGGATTCGTCCGATCGCATGACCACGCTTATCGCCCGCCTGGCTCCGCAGGAGGACGCACGCCCGGCCGCGGTCGCGCCCGTCGACGTGGCGGCGCTTGTCGCTCGACTCGCGCGTGCGCGCCGTGCGCAGCATGCGGTGCTGGTCGACGGGGAGGACGCGGTCGCGCTGGCGCACCCGGGGCGCTTGGAGCACGCGATCGGGCACCTGGTCCAGAATGCGATCGAGGCGAGCCCTGCGGGCGCGCCGGTGCGCATCGCGGTGACGCGGGACCGCGGTGAGATCGTGGTGACCATCAGCGACGACGGGCCGGGGATGACTGCGGCGTTCGTCCGCGACGAGCTGTTCCGTCCCTTCGCCTCGACCAAGGCGCACGGCTTCGGGATCGGCGCGTTCGAAGCGCGCCAGTTGGTCGCGGCGATGGAGGGCGCGCTGACGGTGACGACGCAGCCGGGCGAGGGAACGCGGTTCCGCATCGCGCTGCCGGCGGCGCCCGCGATGGAGAATGCGGCATGACCCGGCCGGTGCTGCTGGTCGTCGAGGACGACGCGGGGCTCCAGCGCCAGCTGCGTTGGGCGTATGAAGGGTACGAGGTGGTCGTCGCGGGCGACCGCGGCGCGGCGCTCGACGCGGTTCGCCTACACGAGCCCGCGGTGGTGACGCTCGACCTGGGGCTGCCGCCCGATCCCGACGGCACGAGCGAGGGCTTCGCGACGCTCGCCGAGATCCTTCGCGCCGCGCCGCATGCCAAGGTGATCGTCGCATCGGGCCACGCCGCGCGCGAGAGCGCGCTGCGCGCGGTCGGCGAGGGAGCGTGGGACTTCTATTCCAAGCCGATCGACATCGACGCGCTCGGGCTGATCGTCGCGCGCGCCTTTCACGTCCATGCGCTGGAGGCGGAGAACCGCAGGCTTTCGGCGAAGGACGGCGCGGGCGGGTTCGGCGGCATGATCTACGCCTCGCCCGAGATGAGCAAGGCGGTGCGCACGCTGGAGCGCGTCGCCCCCGCCGACGTGTCGGTGATGCTGCTGGGCGCGAGCGGGACGGGTAAGGAGCTGCTCGCGCGCGGACTGCACGAGGCGTCCCCGCGCCGCCGCGGCGCGTTCGTCGCGATCAATTGCGCGGCGATCCCCGAGACGTTGCTGGAGAGCGAGCTGTTCGGGCACGAAA
>SXHP01000086.1 GCA_005773165.1 Sphingomonadales bacterium
CAGCTCTACACCGGCCCCGCGCAGCGCGCCTACGTGCCGGTCGACCAACGGTGAGGCTGCGGCGGGTCCTGCTCGTCCTCGGCGTGCTCGCCACGCTGATGGGCCTGCTTTGGATCGGCCAGGGGCTCGGCTATGTCCAGTGGCCGCGGTCGAGCTTCATGCTCGATCAGCGGCCCTGGGCGGATCGCGGCGCGGCGCTGGCGGTCGTCGGCCTACTCGTGATCCTCGTCGCGCGCCGCATCCGCCGGTAGCGTCAGCGTGAAGCGCGCGCCGTCGCCGGGCGCGCTCTCCACCGTCAGGTCGCCGCGCATCGCGCGCGCCAACCGCCGCGAGATGTAGAGGCCCAGTCCGTTGCCCCCGGGTTCGCTCGCGTCGACCCGCGCGAACTTGTCGAATATGCGCGCGTGATCCGTAGGCGCGATCCCCTTTCCGCCGTCGGCGACGATCGCCTCCGCCATCCCGCCTGCTCGCCGCACCGCGACGGTCACCGTCGACCCGCGCGGCGCATAGCGAACCGCATTGCTGACGAGGTTGACCAGGATCTGCAGCGCGCGGCGGAAATCCCCGATCGCGGGCGCCGACTCGTCCAGCGGAGGAGCGGCGATCGCCACCCCCGAATCGCTCGCCCGCACCCGCAACAGTCCCACCGCACGCCGCGCCACATCGGCCAGGTCGATCGGCTCCGCGGGCGGCGCGAAGTCCGGCCGCTCGATCGCCTGCATGTCGACCAGGTCGTCGACCAGGCCCAGCAGGTGCCGCCCGGCGCTTGCGATATCGGCGGCATAGTCCGCGTAGGCGGGCTCGACCGGGCCGTCGCCCTGCGTCGCGATGCTGTCCGCATGCGTGATGATTCGCCCCAGCGGTCGTCGCAGCGCGCGGTCGAGCCCTGCCGTGAACGATTCGGTCAGCGGGGGCGGCTCGGCGGGTGCGGGCGGGGTGCGGACCGCGCCGATGAACCCGGCAAACGCCCCGCGCGCGTCCTGGCGCACGCTCGCGGACAACATCACCGCCTTGCCCGATCCGCGCAGCGTCGCGGGCTGCGCGGTGAACGCCTTTCGCCGCGCCAGCGCGTCCAGGATCGGCAGCCCGGCGTCGCCGCCGTCGCCCAGCACGAACAAGCGCGTCAGCGGTTGCCCCAGCATCGTCAGCGCATGAAAGCCGTTCCGCGCGCCCGCTTCGATCGACACGAAGGTCAGCCGCAGCGCCGCGTCGGTCTCCCACCGCCACTCCGCCCCCGCGGCCGTGAAGTCCGCCTCTGCCGTCTGATCCAAGGGCAGCCGAACGGGCGAGCGCTCCTGCCACCCGCTCACCGCCAACCGGACCGTATCGCCCTCCGGCTGCGCGCGCACCCACAACCTTAGGTCGGCGTCGGCGTCCGCCACCGTGACGCCGCGCGACACGACGATCCCCAGCCGCCGCGCCAATCGGGCGACCGTGGCGAGCCCGGGCACCGCCAGCGGCGCGCCCTCTCGCCCCCCTGCGCGCAGGTTCAGCGCCGCGATCGCGGGCTCGGCCGAAACCAGCTGCCCCTCGGCGTCGACGACCGCATGCGCGACCATCGCGTGCGCGCCGGTGTCGGGCGCGTTCATCGCCGCTCCGATCGGGCGAGAGCCGCGACCGCGGCGCGAAAATCGCGATCCAGCGCGAACGGGGCCAGCGCCGCCGCGGCCTCGTCCGCCGCCACCGCGGCGATCGCGTCCAGGCGGTCGGCGAACGCTTCGATGTCGCGCCGCGGATCGGCTTCGGACAGCGCCAGCGCGACCTGCGCGATGGTCGAGCGATCGAGCGACACCGCCCGCAGCGCCAGCCACAGCCGCTCGCCTTCGGGCTCGACCACCATCGCGCGCAGCTGATCGTGATCCAGCGCCAGCGCATGCGCCAGCACGCCGGCGAACAGCTGGAGATTGCGGTCGCCGAGCGCCTCGATCAGCAGCGGCGCAAATTCCGCAGGCCGCGCGTCGATCGCCCCGGCCAGCCGCATGGCGACGCCCTCCGGCCGATCGCCCTCGTCATACGCCGCCAGGCTCCGCACCGCCGCCTGCGCGATCGCGCGGTCGACCGCGGCGTCGTCCCGTTCGCGCAGCGCCGCCGCCACTCGCCACACCAGCCGATGCTGGACGTCGGCGGGCAAGGCCGCGGGCTCCGCCGTTCCGTTCTCGTTCGCCGCCTGCCGACGGTTCTGCGCCGCGAGCAGCGCCGCCGCCGCCTTCGCCACCACGGTGTCGGGCGCCTCGGTCAGCCGCACGAGCAGGCTCGGCGCCTCCACCGCGACGGGAGCGGTCGGCAAAGCCTCCGCCAGCACGTCCATCCGCACCCGCGCGAGCAGTTCGTCGATCAGGTCGAGGTCGCGGAGCAACCCGGCGCGCGCCAGCCGCGCGAAAACCTCCGCCCCCGACAGCATCGCCTCGGCCCGCGCGATGTCGCCCGCGTCGGCGAGCACGCGCGCGGCATGGCGGCGCAGATCGGTCTCGATCCCCGCGACGAGCGCGGTCAGCGCATGGGTCACCCTGGCGCGGGTTCGGTCGTCCAGCCTGGCGTCGTCGGCCATGAACAGATCGTCGATCGCTTCGCCCAGCCGCACGTCGGCGCGCGCCCACGCATCGACGGCGCGTGTGGACGCGCTCATGGGCTTGAAGGTCGGGGCCGGCATGACGCAGCTTTAGCGCAGACGTCCTTAATTCGACACTAAGGCAGGCGGCGCAGTCCTTCGATCGCCGCGCCCAGCGTCGCCGCGGCATAGATCGCGGTCAGCGCCAGCCCCGGCATCGCGACGCCCGCCACCGCCGTGACCGTCACCAGCGCCAGATATGCCGAAGGACTTCCCCACCAGGCGCGCCGCGCCGAGGGGCGGATCGCCCGCTCGCCGAGCCCCGCCAGCACCACCAGCGCCAGCGCGGTCGCAAGCGGCGCGCCGTCATAGGTCGCGTCGCGCACCGCGAAGCCGACCAGCAGGATGGCGAGGAGCGGCAGCGCGACGGCGGCGACCCGCTCGGCCCGAACGAGCTCGGGTTCGTCGCGCAGGTCGCCCAGCGTCGCGCCGAGCGCCAGCGCCACCGTCGCGACCAGCACCGCCGCGGCGCCGCTCGCGACAAAGCCGGTCGCCAGCCCCGCAAGTCCCAGAACGCCGATCAGACCGCCCGCCGCCGCCACGCCCGCGCTCGGGATCTTGCGGTCGACCAGCACGGGCAGCACCAGCCGACCGACCGGCGCCAGCACATAGCGGTCGAACCACCCTCGCCGTCCGGACAGCGATGCGGCGAGCACGCTCCGGCTCCGCCGCTCGAGAGAGGCCGCGCGGTGTTCGATCCCGTGCCCTTCGCCCAGCGTCGACAGCGGCAGGTCGATATGCACGGCGCGCGCCTGAGAGGCGACGCGGATCAGCGTCGATTGGACATCGTAATCGCGCGGCAGCCGCGCCACCTCCGCGATCCTTCCCGGTTCGAGCCGCGCGATCCCCGCCCAGGCCTTGTGCCCGCCGACGCGCTCGAAGCCCGGCGGCGCTTCGGCCTCGGGAACGACCAGCAAGGCGTCGCCGTCCTCGTCGGCCAGGTCCGACACCACGCTTTCGGTCGTCACCAGGCCGTCTGCGATCATCAGCACGCGGGCCAGCGGATGGAGCTTCTCCGCCGCCTCCGCCGCGCTCCTGACCGCGTCGACCGCGACCCCGCGCCGTCCGATGCGGCTGATCGCGCCGAGCAGTTCGGGGGTGGGCCGCGTCGCGACCAGGATGATCTGGGAAGCGCCCGCGCCGATCAGCAGCCGCGCCTGATATTCGATCAGCGTCAGCCCGCCGAACGGCAGCGTCGCGGCCAACCGGTCGGGCTGATCCTCGGCATCATGGACGGCGAACAGGAGACCCGCGAGCATCCGCCCGCGTCTTAACTCCCCGGACCGATCATGCAAGTTTACGGTTAAAGCCGCGCCACCGCTCGCTCGAGCTTGGCGGTCAGCGCGGGGTCGCTGGCACCGCTCTCGGCCGCGCTCGCCGCCAGCGCCATCAGCCGCACCGCGCCGAAGCTCGCCGCCAGGCCCCGCAGCCGCCAGGCCGCAGCGCGCCATTCGTCATCGCTTTGGGCCGCGCGCATCGCCTGCACCGCACGACTCGCGCCCTCGACGAACGCGCGACGCAGTTCCGCGATCAGCGCCGGATCATCGCCCACCGCGGCTGACAGCGCCGCATCGATCGCTCCGGGGTCATACGCCATGCGCCGAACGGTACGTCGCAAATCGTTAACGAGGCGTAACGCTATGGCTTTGCGCCCGCGCCAAACATGGTAAACCCCGCGCCATGAACGGGGGTTCGATCATCGGCATCCGCGGCGACGCGGTGGACACGGACGCTCAGGCGTTCGCGGAGCAGCCTCAGTCCATGCCGTCATGGGAGCAGCCGGTGGACGATCAACTGGTCGATCCGCCGGCGCGCTGGCCCGCGGTCGTCGCCTTCGCGGCGGTCGCGCTCTGGCTGGCGGCGGTTCTCTGGCTCGCCCGCGACACGCTCCCGGCGCTCGGCCCGGTCGCGCTGGTGCAGTTCGTCGCGGCGCTTTGCGTCGTTCCCGTCGCGATCGGCATCGGCTGGCTCCTGCTCCGCCGCACCAGCCGGGCGGAGGCTCAGCGCTTCGGCGCGTCCGCCCGTCAGATGCGCGCAGAGGCCGCCGCGCTGGAGCGCACCGTGGCCGCTCTCGCCAACGCCATCGACTCGAACCGGCTCCAGCTCGCGGATCAGGCCGCGGCGCTCGCGGCGATGGGCGAAGCCGCCAATGATCGGCTTGCGGGGCTGGCGCACGGAATCACCGCCGAAGTCGCCAGGGTCGATTCGCACGCCCGCAACCTCGCCGAATCATCGGCGGTCGCGCAGGCCAGCCTGGGCGTCCTTCTCGCCTCGCTGCCGCGCGCGCAGGCGGAGACGGATGCGGTCGCGCAGCGGCTCGAACAGACCGGATTGTCCGCCAGCGAGCACGCCGCCGCGCTCGACGCCGCGCTCGCCGCGCTCGCCGAACGCGGGCGGGAGGCGGATACGGTCGCGGGCGGCGCCGCCCCGCGCCTCGCCGCGCACATCACCCGCATGGAGGCGACCAGCGAGACCGCGGGCGCGCGACTGGAAGCGGTCACCGGCGGCATGTCGGTCCAGGTCGACGCGCTTCTCGATCGCACCGCGCAAGCGGTCGACGAGGCGCGCAAGGGCATCGCTGCGCAGGGCGAGGCGATGCTGGCGATGATCGGCGCGAATCAGGCCGCGCTCGATCAGGCCGCACGCGCCAGCGCCGACGCGCTCGCCGAACGCATCGGTCACGTCGACGCCGCGATCGAGCAGGTCGCCGCGCGACTCGACGTCCAGCGCGGGGCGGGCGACGCGATCGTCACCACGCTCGAATCGGGCCTGGCCCGGGTCGGCGGTCAGATGGACGCGCTGCACGTGCAGGGCGTCGACAAGTCGCAGCTGCTCGCCGCCTCGATCAGCGCGCTCGGCAGCTCCGCCGACGCGATGACCGAATCGCTCCATGCGGGCGAGCAGATGGCGCTCCGGACGATCGGCACCACCGAATCGCTGCTGATCGCGCTCGATTCGGCCGCGCGGGAGATCGACGAAACCTTGCCCGAAGCGCTCGCCCGCCTCGACGACCGCATCGCCACGAGCCGAAAGGTGGTCGGCCAGGCCAAGCCCGAACTCCTCGCGCTCGTCACCGCGGCCGAGAGCACCCATGACGCGATCGAGGCGATCGCGGGCGTCATCGCCGAGCAGCGCCGCAGCCTCGACACGCTGTCGGGCACGCTGCTCGAAACGCTGACCGCGGGCCGCGCCAAGGCGGACGCGCTCGGCCAGATGGTCGACGAAACGATCGGCAGTGCCCACCGCTTCACCGAAGACGCCGCCCCCCGGCTGGTCGACGCCTTGCTCCGGGTCCGCGACACCGCAGCCAGCGCCGCGACGCAAGCGCGCGAGACGCTGGAGCACGTCATCCCCGACGCCGCGCACGCGCTGGAGGCGGCCAGCGCCGATGCGATGCGACGCGCGACCAGCGACACGGTGGAGCGTCAGGTCCGCGCGCTCTCCGAAGCGACCGCGGGCGCAGTTGATGCGGCGACCCGCGCCACCGAGCGGCTGGCGGAACAGGTCCAGGCGATCGGCGACCAGACCGCGCTGCTGGACACCCGCTTCGAAGACGCCCGCGCCGAACGCGAGGAGCACGACCGCGACACCTTCGCGCGCCGCGTGTCGCTGTTGATCGAAACGCTCAACTCCGCCTCGATCGACGTCACCAAGCTGCTCGCGCCCGAGGTCACCGACAGCGCCTGGGCCGCGTATCTGAAGGGCGACCGCGGCGTCTTCACCCGCCGCGCGGTCCGCCTGCTCGACGGCAGCGAGGCCCGCGACATCCACCGCCTCTACGACGACGACGGCCGCTTCCGTGAAATGGTCAATCGCTACATCCACGATTTCGAAGCGATGCTGCGCACCATCCTGGCGCAGCGCGACGGCACCCCGATGGGGGTCACGCTGCTCTCGTCGGACATGGGCAAGCTCTACGTGGCGTTGGCGCAGGCGATCGAGCGGCTGCGATAAGCGGGTCGCACTCCGCAGCTCTCCCGTCACCCCGGCCTTGAGCCGGGGTCCCGCTTCTTCTGCGCTTCAGGAGGATCGGAGCAGAACCCCGGGGCCGAGCCCGAGGTTCTGAACTTATAGATTTACGCCAGAGCGCCCTGCAGCCAGCCCTTGAGCTGGCCCTTGGGCGCAGCGCCGACCTTGGTCGCGGCGGGCGCGCCCGCCTTGAACAGGATCATCGTCGGGATGCCGCGCACCCCGTACTTGCCCGGCGCATCGGGGTTCTCGTCGATGTTGAGCTTGGCGATCGTCACCTCCTCGCCCAGTTCCTCGGACAGCTCCTCCAGGCTCGGTCCGATCATCTTGCACGGCCCGCACCATTCCGCCCAGAAGTCGACAAGGACGGGCTTGTCCGCGTTCAGCACGTCGGCCGCGAAGCTCGCGTCGGTGATCGTCTTGGTCGCCATGTAAAAATCTCCTTGCTTGCCCGAACATCTAGGGTCGGCGCGCGTCTCGCTCAACCGACGGAGGCCAAGCTTTGCTCCCCCGCGCCGAAGCCGGGCTTGCACCGGTCGAGCAGCGCGTCGGGCAGCGCGATCAGCGCGGGACCCGCGGTGTAGAGCAGCGCCGCCTCGATCGCCCGATCCGGAAAGATCACCGCGAGCGCCGCGGCGTACGCCGCCATTTGCCGCAGGTGGTACGTCGGCACGTCCTCCGCGGCGCGGGGCACTTGTCGCCCGGTCTTGAAATCGACCACCCGCACGCGGTCCGCGCCGACCAGCAGCCGGTCCACCGTCCCCGAAACAACCGTGCCGTCCGCCAGCACCGCGGTGATCGGCGCTTCGGCGAGCGCGTGCGCGCCGAACAGCTCGGCGAAGCGCGGGTCGGAGAGGATCGCGCAGACCGGCCCCGCGATCGCCCGCCGCTCGCCTGCGTCCTCGACGCCGCCGGCCCGCGCGAGCCAGCGGTCCGCCGCCGCGGCGCGCTCGG
>SXHP01000087.1 GCA_005773165.1 Sphingomonadales bacterium
CCAATTATTTCGAGAACGTGCCGACCGCCGCGCTCGACCGCGCCTTGTTCCTCGAAAGCGACCGGATGGGCTATCTGCTCGGCGCGATCAATCAGGCGGTGCTCGACGAGCAGCGCGGGGTCGTCAAGAACGAGAAGCGCCAGCGCGACAACCAGCCTTACGGCCTGGTTTCCTATCGGCTGTTCGAAGGGCTGTTCGCCGGTACGCCCTATGCCCACCTGCCGATCGGATCGATGGCCGATCTCGATCGCGCCAGCCTCGACGACGTCAAGTCCTGGTTCCGCTCGCATTACGGCCCCAACAACGCGGTGCTGGTGCTTGCGGGCGACATCGACCTCGCGACGGCGCGCGCCAAGGTGACCAGATACTTCGGCGGCATCCCGCGCGGCCCCGAATCGAAGCTGCCCGCGATGACCGTTCCGACCCTCGCCGCGCCCGTCAGCGAGACGATGAAGGACCGGGTCGCGGCGACCCTGATCGTCCGCAGCTGGGCGGTGCCCGGGCTGAACGATCCCGCCGCGCCGGCCCTGGACGTCGCGGGCGCGGTGCTCGGCGGGATGGCCGCGAGCCGCCTCGACACCGCGCTGGTCCGCCGCGAGAAGCTCGCGGTGCAGGCCTCGGCGAATTACTCGGACATGGCGCAGGTCGGCATGTTCTCGATCAACGTCGTGGTGAAGCCCGGGGTCGATCCCGCGCTGGTCAGCCGCCGCGTGGATCAGGTCCTCGACGACCTTTCGCGCACCGGCCCGACCGCGGACGAGGTCCAGCGGGTGGTCGCGCAGGCGGTGGCGGGGCGCATCCGCGGATTGGAGCCAGTCGGCGGCAAGGCGTCGGCGCTGGCGCAGGGCGCGCTCTATTCGGACGATCCGGCGCACTACAAGAAGCAGCTCGCCGCGCTCGCCGCGCAGACCCCTGCAAGCGTCCGCCAGGCGATGGCGACCTGGCTGACCCGTCCCTCCTATACGCTCACCGTCGTGAAGGGCGAGCGCGGGGCCTATGCCGAAGCGGTCGTGCCCCCGAAGGTCGAGGTCAAGCCTGCGCCCGAGACGGCGGCGAAGGGCACGCGCGGCCCGCTCCCTGCGGTCGGCGAGCTGACCGGGCTCACCTTTCCCAAGGTCGAGCGCGCGCGGCTCTCCAACGGCGTCGAGCTGGTCTATGCGCAGCGCACGGCGGTGCCCGTCACCCGCGTCGCGATCAGCTTCGACGCAGGGGTCGCCGCAGACGTGCCGAACAAGCTCGGCACGCAGCAGCTGACCCTCAACCTGCTCGACGAGGGCACGACCCGGCTCGACGGCATCGCGCTGGCCGAAGCCCGCCAGCGGCTGGGCGCGGCGATCAGCACCGGCTGGTCGGCCGACCGCACCACGGTGTCGCTCGACGTGCCGAGCGCCAACCTCTTACCGGGACTCGACCTGTTCGCCGACATCGTCCGCAACCCGGCCTTTGCGGAAGCCGAGGTCGCGCGGGTCAGGGCGCAGCAGTTGGCGGGCATCCAGCAGGAGCTGACCAGTCCCGACGGCATCGCAGGCCGCGTCGCGCCGCGCTACATGTACGCGGAGGGCTCGCCGTACCGGAAGTCGGCGGGCGGCGGCGATCCGACTGCGGTCGCGTCGCTGACCCGCGCCGATCTCGTCGCCTTCCATCAGGCGTGGCTGCGCCCCGACAAGGCCAAGGTCTTCGTGGTCAGCGACCGGCCTCTCGCCGAAGTCCGCAGTGCGCTGGAGACGCGCTTCGGCGGCTGGGCACCGACGGGCGCGGCCGGAACCAAGGCCTTTTCGCCCGCGACCGCGTCTTCTCAGCCGTCCAAGGTCGTGCTGATCGACCGCCCCGATTCGCCGCAGTCGCTGATCGTCGGCGTCCAGCGGACCGGGTTGACCGGCACGACCGAGCTGCTCCCCTATACCGTCGCCAATGACGCGCTCGGCGGCAGCTTTCTCGGGCGGATCAACATGGACCTGCGCGAAACCAGGCACTGGTCGTACGGCGCAAGCGGCAATTTCGCGCGCAACCGCGAGGCGGTCGGCTATGCGCTGCGCGCGCCGGTCCAGGCCGACAAGACCGGCCCGTCGATCGCCGCGATGCGCGAGAACGTCGCCGATTACCTTTCCGCCAAGCCGATGACGGAGGCCGAGTTCACCCGCGCGATCAACGGCGGCGTCCGCGCGCTGCCGGGCAGTTTCGAGGGGAGCTATGCGGTGCTCGGCGCGATGCAGCAGAACGACCTGCTCGGGCGGCCGGACGATTATTATGCGAGCGTGACCCGTCGGTACGAGGCGCTGACCCTGCCGCAGGTCACCCAAGCGATCCGTAGCGTCATCGATCCGGCCAGGATAACGTGGATCGTCGTCGGCGACGCCAAGGCGGTCCGGCCCCAGCTTGACACGCTCGGACTGCCGGTCGAGGTCGTGCCGGTGGCGTCGGTGACGGGCATGCCGGTGATCCCGGTGCGCCCGGTCGCCGCGGCCCCGGCCAAGCAAGGAGAGAAATGATGGCGGACGTGGACGGCACTTACGAATGCGTTGTGAAGTCGCCGCTGGGCGACCAGAAGACGACGCTGACGGTCAAGAGCGACGGCGGCGCCTTCACCGGCACCAATGCGGGCGCGATGGGATCGATGGACGTGTCGGGGACGGTCGACGGCAACACGCTGGCATGGAAGCAGCAGATGACCGTGCCCATGCCGATGACGCTCGACTGCGAGGCGACGGTGGACGGCGACACGCTGACCGGAACGGTCGGCGCGGGCGCGTTCGGCAGCTTTCCGATGACGGGCAAGCGGACGGGGTGAGATCATGGGGAGGGGAAGCGCTCCCCTTCCATTCCTCCGTCGCCCCGGCCTTGTGGCGGGGTCCAGCGTGCGGCTGGGTGAGATGCTCGCGCCTCGATCCACATCGCTTGCGCAACCCTGGACCCCGGAACAAGTCCGGGGTGACGAATTAGAGGGTATGCCTGTTCGGGGGTCGGAGACACACGTGCCTAATTGCATCCACCGCCGCCGCTTCCTCGCCGGCGCCACCGCCGCCACGACGCTCGCCGCGCTCCCCGCGACGGCGCAAACCGCGTCCCAACTCAACCCCCTGTTCGACGCCCTCGTCCAGGCCCAGCTGCGCCGCGCGCCCGAGTCCGCGACCAACCTCGGGCTCGACACCGGCGCGAACGCCGACCTGCGCGCCAGGCTCTCGGACCAGTCGCTCGCAGGCGTCGCCGCCAACCGGGCGGCGACCCGCGCCGAGATCGCCACGCTCGACGCGGTCAACGTCCGCGCCCTTTCGCCTGAGGCACGCATCGACCTCGCCGCGGTCCGCTACGCCCGCGCGTCGAGCGCGCGCGTGCAGCAGTTCGACTTCGGCGGCACCTCCTACGGCCCCAGCCCGTACGTCGTCTCGCAATTGTCGGGGGCGTATCAGTCGGTTCCCGACTTCCTCGACACCAAGCACAGACTCGAGACCGCGGGCGACGCCGACGCCTATCTGCTGCGCCTGCGCGCCTTCGCCCGGCAGGTCGACGACCAGACCGTGCGGATGCGTCGCGACGCGGGGGCAGGCGTCGTGCCGCCCGACTTCATCCTCGACCTCGCGCTCGTCCAGATGGCGAAGACCCGCGTTCCCGCCGCCGACGCGCTCGTCGTCCAGAGCCTCGCCCGCCGCGCCGCCGCGAAGGGGCTCGGCGACCGCTACGCCGCCGACGCCGCCCGCCTCTACGACGCTGAGGTCCTGCCCGCGCTCGACCGCCAGATCGCCTGCGCCCGCGAGCTCCGCGCGAAGGCCACGCATGACGCAGGCGTTTGGAAGCTGCCGCAGGGCGCCGACTTCTACCCGGCCTGCCTGCAGGCGACGACGACGACCAGCCTGTCGCCGCAGGAGGTCCACCGCTTCGGCCTGACCCAAGCCAAGGCGATCTCGGCGCGGCTCGACGGCGAGCTTCGCAAGCTCGGCTACACGCGAGGGACCGTCGGCGCGCGCATGGCCGCGCTCGCCCGCGACCCGAAACAGCTCTTCCCCAACACCGACGCGGGCAAGGTCGAGGCGATCGCATATTGCAACGCGCGCCTCGCCGCGATCCGCGGGCGCTTGCCGGACTATTTCGAGCGCGTGCCGCCCTACGGCTTCGAGGTCCGCCGCGTGCCCGCCAATCTCGAGGCCGGGTCCGCAGGGGCCTATGCGCAACCTCCCGCGCTCGACGGCTCGCGGCCGGGGCTGGTCTATTTCAACCTCAAGGACTCAGCCGACTGGCCCCGGTTCGATCTCGCCACGACGACCTACCACGAAGGGCTGCCCGGGCATCAGATGGAGCAGGGCTGGCAGTTGTCGAACACCCGGCTGCCGCTGCTGCGCAAGATCACCAGCTTCTCAGGGTTCGGCGAGGGCTGGGCGCTGTACGCGGAGCAGCTCGCCGACGAGATCGGGATGTACGACGACGATCCGCTCGGGCGCTTGGGCTACCTCAAGGCGCAGCTCTTTCGCGCCAACCGCTGCGTCGTCGACACCGGGCTGCATCACTATCGCTGGAGCCGGGAGAAGGCGGTCGCCTATTTCGTCGATGCGCAGGGCGACACGCCCGGCGACGCGGGGCGCGAGATCGACCGCTATTGCGTCAACCCGGGGCAGGCGGCGAGCTACAAGCTGGGCCACTCGACCTTCGCCGCGATCCGCGAGGAGGCGAAGGCGAAGGGGGGCGCGCGGTTCGACCTCAAGGCGTTCCACAGCGCGGTCCTGCGCCACGGCCGCGTGCCCCTCGACGTGCTGAAGCAGATCGGCGACGATTGGATCGCGAGCGTTTAACGCCCTCTCTCTCCGGGAGAGGGATTCTACCGCTCTACCCTGGTCACATGCCCCATCTTGCGCCCCGCGCGCACCGTCTTGCCGTACAGGTGCACCCGCGCGCCCGATTCGGCCAGCGCGGGCCCGTAGAGCGCGTCGCCGATCAGGTTCTCCATCGTCACGCGCCGCCCCGTCAGCGCGGTCGAGCCGAGCGGCAAGCCGCAGATCGCGCGAATGTGGTTTTCGAACTGCGAGGTCTCGGCGCCCTCAATCGTCCAATGCCCCGAATTGTGCACCCGCGGGGCCATCTCGTTGAACACCGGGCCGTCGCCGCAAGCGAAGAACTCCGCCGCCATCACGCCGACGTAATCGAGCCCTTCGGCGATCGCCCGCGCAACGGCGATCGCTTGCGGAGCCTGTTCGGCGACGACGGCGCTCGGCGGAACGGTCGAGGTCGCCAGGATGCCGTCGTGATGGACGTTCTCGGGCGTGTCCCACGTCACGATCGCGCCGTCCTGCCCGCGTGCGAGCAGCACGGAGAACTCCGCCGCGAAATCGACCCGGCGCTCGACGATCGCTGGCACCCCGCGGGTGAGCTTGGGCGGACGCCCGAGCGCGTCCCACGCCGCGCGCGCGTCGCCGGGCGAGTCGATCCGCACCTGCCCTTTGCCGTCATAGCCGAACAGCGTGGTCTTGAGGATCGCCGGCGCGCCGATCTCGCCCAAGGCCGCGACCAGATCGTCCGCGCTCGCGATTTCGCGATAGGGCGCGGTGCGCCCGCCGAGCGCGGTGACCAGCGCCTTCTCGTTCGGCCGGTAACGCGCGGTCTCCAGCGCGGCGACCGGCGGGGCCACCCGCACCCGTCCCGACAGGAAGGCGACCGCGTGCGGATCGATATTCTCGAACTCATAGGTCGCGACCGCGACGCTCGCCGCGAATTCGCGCAGCGCGTCCGCATCCTCGAACCGCCCCTGCGTCCAGGCGGCGGCGACCTCGGTCGCGGGCCCGGTCGCCTCGGGCGCATAGACGTGGCTGCGATAGCCGAGCTGCGCCGCCGCGATCGCCCGCATCCGCCCGAGCTGCCCGCCGCCGAGGATGCCGATGGTGGAGCC
>SXHP01000088.1 GCA_005773165.1 Sphingomonadales bacterium
GACCGGGCGTGTCGATCAGGTTCAGTACATAGGTCTCGCCATTGTTGGCCTTGTAGTGCAAGCGCACCGTCTGGGCCTTGATGGTGATGCCGCGTTCCTTCTCGATATCCATGTTGTCGAGGACCTGGGCGGACATCTCGCGGTCGGTCAGCCCGCCGGTCGCCTGGATCAGCCGGTCGGCGAGAGTCGACTTGCCCTGGTCGATATGCGCGATGATCGAGAAATTGCGGATGCGGTCGAGCGGTGTTGCCATGGCGCAGCGCCTAGCGCAGCGATGCGGCCGGTGCTAGACGTGCGCACGACAGCCGTGACACGCTGGGGGCAGCGGCGCGGCGACCTGAACAGGGGAGTTCACGCATGATTGTCCGTCCGCTCGCGTCCGCCGCCGCCGTCGTTGCGCTGGTCGCCGCGCCCGCCGCCGCGCAGCGCCCCGCCAAGCCGTCCTCCGGCCAGCGGATGCAGGAAGCCGCCGCCAACGACGTGCCGCGCTGCGTCCGCAAGCTGGGCACCGTTTCGATCGAGGACGGCGACGATCCCAACCCCTATACCCAGGCGAGCCTCGCGCCGCCGTCCAAGCTGCTGAAGGTGCTGGTCCAGCGCTCGGGCTGCTTCAACCTGGTCGATCGCGGCACCGGGCTGAACGCCGCGACCCGCGAACGCGCGATCGGCGCGGGGCTGGGGCTGCAGCGGCGGTCGAACGTCGGGCAGGGGCAGATCAAGGCGGCGGACTATGTCCTGATCGCCGAAATCCAGGGCGCGAACTCCAACGTCAGCGGCAATGCGGTGGCGGGCGGCATCGGCGGGCTGATCGGCGGCCGCGTCGGCGGGCTGCTCGGCGGGATGCGGTCGAAGAAGATGGAGGCGAACACGATCCTGTCGCTGACCAACGTCCGCACCACGGAAACGGTCGCGACCGAGGAAGGCTATGCCGCCAAGAACAACCTGTCGTTCGCGGGCGGCGGCTTCTTCGCGGTCGCGGGCGGGGTCGGCGGCGGTTACGACAACACCGAGATCGGGCGGATCGTCACCCTGTCGTTCATTCAGGCCTATACGCGGATGGTGACCCAGCTCGGCCTGCTGACCCCGGGATCGGAGGGGACTGCGGAGGCGTCGCCCGCCAAGACCTTCACCGCGCAGGCTCCCGTCGCGATGCGTGCGAGCGCGCTGGGCAGCGCGCGGGTGCTGCGCACGCTGCCGCAGGGTTCGATCGTCTATCCGACCGGCAACAAGCAAGGCCTGTGGTGGGAGGTCGCCGACGAGAACGACAACGTCGGCTGGGTGCTCAATACCAGGCTCGCGCCGTCCAGCTGAGGATCAGGCCGGGACGCGGTGTCCCGTCCGATCGATCGCCTTCAGGACGTTGAGGAACCGGTGCGATCCTTCGCCGCCGACGACGGTCCAGTTGACCTTGCGCCGTTCCAGCTCGCGGATCGACAGGTCGAAGAAGCGGCGGCGCGCGGCGTCGGCGCCGAACATCCGCGTCCCGTCCTCGATCCAGGGAAGGTCGATGTCGAGGACGATATAGAGATCGGCGTGATTGTCCCATTTGTCGAACCAGGGATCGCGGCGGCCGAACAGCATGTCGGCCCAGACCGCGGTCATCACCGGGTCGGTGTCGAGAATCACCGGATGATCCCCCGAAGCGACGGCGGCGCGGGTCTTGGCGTCGTGCGCGTGCGCGATCATCACCAGATCCGCCATCGTCAGCGCCGTGCCGAACGCCTCGCAATAGGTGCGGCCGAACTCGGCGATGCACTTGGTGTCGAAATGCCGGGCGAGCTGGGGCGCCATGGTCGACTTGCCCGTGCTTTCGGGCCCGTGGAGGCAGATGGTGCGCAGCATCAGCTAACCGCGCGTCCACGCCGCAGGGCGGCGCGCCAGTCGTGGAGGCCCCACGCCGAAAGACCCAGAAAGATCACGTAAAGCACCAGCGTCAGCCACAAGCCCTTTGCCGCGTAGAGCCAGATCGAGGCGATGTCGACGCCGATCCACACGATCCAGTTTTCGAGCAGCCGCCGCGCCATCATCACCTGCGCCGCGATGCTCGCCGCCGCAATCGCCGCATCGGCCCAGGGGTAATCGGCGTCGGTCAACCGCTCCATCGCGACGCCCCAGCCAAGCGAGATCGCCGCCCAGCCGAGCAGCCAGGCGGCCGCCTCGCGCACAGGCATGGTCTCGACCACCACTTCGCCCGCCGCGGCGCGATTGACCGCCCACATCCGCCAGCCCCATGCGTTGACGACGAAGAAGAAGCCCTGAAGCAGCGTGTCGCTGTACAGCCGCTCGCGCCAGAAGACGATCGCGTAGAGCGACACCATCGCCATGCCGAACGGGAAATTCCATACGCTGCGCCGCACCACCAACGTGACGTTGATGACACCCAATACGAACGCAATCGTTTCCACCGTGTTCACAGGCGCCGCGGATAGCAGCCCGCCCGCACCCCCGCGAGCGTCCGATCCTTACAAGCGCAAGTCCTCGACGACGGACTTGCGCCGGATCGCCCCGATCGGTATAGGCGCGCCTCCAAGCACCGGTCGGCCCCCGCAAGGCCCTCGACCGGACTCCGTCGGGGAGTAGCTCAGCCTGGTAGAGCACTGTCTTCGGGAGGCAGGGGCCGGAGGTTCGAATCCTCTCTTCCCGACCAATTCACCGCTCACATGGTCCAAGTCGCCTCTGCAGGCCCCCGCGACAGCAGCGGGCGAGCTGAGGTAATGTCGCGCAGTTGAACCCGTCTCGTGCTGGCGCATTGAGGCGGGGCTTCAGCTGGAGACGCCATGTTCCTGTTCTTCTCGCGCAAGCTCGGCTGCGCAGGCTCATTGCTGATCTCGGCAGCCGTCACGCTGCTGATCCTGGGGCTGCTCGGGTGGTTATGACGCGCATGCGTCGGGCCGCGTTGGCGGCGGCGCTGGCGTGCCTGCTGTCTTCCTGCGGCGCGGACCCGGACGGGGAAGAGGTGACGGTCACGGAGGCGGACCGGGCCTATGGCGCGCAAGCGCATCCCCAATTGCTCGCCGAGTTCGGCGGGGCGTATCAGGGCGAAGAAGCGCGCTACCTGGCGGCGGTGGGGGAACGCATGGCGGCCGCGGCGGGGCTGGAGGGCCGATGCACCTTCACCCTCGTCAACAGCGACGTGGTGAACGCCTTTGCGGCGCCAGGCTGCTACATCTATCTGACGCGCGGGCTGTTCGCGGCGGTCGGCAGCGAGGCCGAGCTCGCATCGGTGCTGGGGCACGAGGTCGGGCACATCGCGGGCCGGCATGCGCAGCGGCAGGAGCGGCGGTCGCTGTGGCGGCGGCTCGGCGTGGCGGGGGTGGCGCTGACCGGTTCCGAGCGCCTGACCCGGCTGGCGGGGCAGGCCGCGCAGTTCTTCACCCTGCGCTATTCGAGGACGCAGGAGCACGACGCCGACGACCGCGGGATCCGCTATCTCCAGGATGCGGGCTACGACGTCCATGCCGCGGCGGACATGCTGTCCGCGCTCGGGCGGCACGACCGGTTCATGGCGGCGACCAACGGCCGGGACGCGGCGCGCAGCATCCCCGAATGGGCGTCCAGCCATCCGTTGACCGACGACCGGATCGAGCGGATGGCCGCCGCGGCCGAGGCGACCGGGCTCGCCGACGATGCGCAGCCCGAGCGCGAGCAGGCCTATCTCGCCGAGGTCGACGGCCTGCTCTACGGCGACGATCCGGAGCAGGGGTTCGTCCTGGGGCGCGGCTTCGCGCATCCGATCATGCGCATCGCGTTCGAGGCGCCCGAAGGCTTTTCGTTGACCAACAGCCCCCGCGCGATCCGGCTCAGCGGTCCGGGCGGCGTCGCCGGGGAGTTCGGCGGCGGGCAGATGCCGGGCCAGGGCGTTAGGGCCTATGCGCAGGCGCTCGCGAACCACGTCGTCGGCGACGCGCCCGCGGAACTCGAAAGCGCCGGGGCGACGGCGGTGAACGGGCTGCCCGCGGTCCTGATGCGGGTGCGCGTGGCGGTGCGCGGCGGCACGGTGCCGCTGTCGATCGCGGCCTATGACGGCGGCGGCGGGCAAGCCTATCATTTCATCATCGCATCGCCGCCCGCGGATGAAAGCGCGGCGGCGGTGATCGCGCTGTTCCGATCCTTTCGTCGGCTGTCGGCTGAGGAGGCGGCGAGGCTGCGCCCGCGGGTGATCAGGACGGTCGCGGTGCGGCCGGGCGACACCGCGGAGACGCTCGCCGGCCAGATGGCGGACCCTGCGCCCAGAGCGCTGTTCGATCTGCTGAACGCGCGCTCCGGCGATCAGCCGCTGCGGCCGGGGGAGCGCGTCAAGCTGGTCCGTTATGCCGACCGTCGGTAGCGGCGCTATTCGTTCATCATGTCGCGGATGCGGGTGGCGAGCGCTTCGATCGCGAACGGCGTGGTGATCATCTGCATGCCCGGCTCCAGAAAGCCGTTGGCGATGGTGGCGTTCTCCGCATAGCCGGTCATGAACAGGATCTTGAGGTCGCGACGCTGCACGCGCGCCGCGTCGGCGAGCTGGCGGCCGTTCAACCCGGGCAGGCCGATGTCGGTGACGAGCAGGTCGACGCGCGCGCTCGACTGGAGCAGCTTGAGCCCCGCGGGGCCGTCGGCGGCTTCAAGCGCGCGGTAGCCGAGCTCCTCCAGCACGTCGACGACCAGATCGCGCACCGCGGTCTCGTCCTCGACGACGAGCACCACCTCGCCCGCCTCGGCGCGATGGGCGTCGGTCAGCTCGCCATGCTGGTCTTCGACCGCTTCGGCTTCTCCGTAGTAGCGGGGCAGGTAGAGCTTGATCGTCGTGCCTTCGCCGAGCTCCGAGTAGATCCTGGCATAACCTTCGGACTGCCGTGTGAAGCCGTAGATCATC
>SXHP01000089.1 GCA_005773165.1 Sphingomonadales bacterium
GCGTTGGTGTTGGACCCGATCAGCGTCGGCATCACGGACGCGTCGACGACCCGCAGCCCCGCCAGCCCGCGCACCCGCAGGCTGGCGTCCACCACCGCGCGGGCGTCGTCGTCGCGCCCCATCCGGCAAGTGCCGACCGGGTGATAGATCGTTTCCCCGTTCGCGCGCACCCAGGCGTCGACCGCGGCGTCGCCCTGCACCTGCGGCCCCGGCGCGAGCTCGACGTCGCGGTACGGATCGAGCGCCGCCTGCGCCACCACGTCGCGGCCGATCGCCACCGCCTCGCGCATTACGCGCCGGTCCTCGGGCGTGCTCAGGTAATTGGCGAAGATCAGCGGATCGGCATGGGGATCGGCGGAGGCGATCGCGATCCGCCCGCGGCTCTCCGGCCGGAGCTGGCAGAGGTGGAGCGAGAAGCCGTCCTCGCTCGCCTTGACCTTGGCGTGGTCGCGCATGATCGCGAGCACCGCGTGAACCTGGATGTCGGGCCGCGACAGCCCTTCGCGCGACTGGAGGAACGCCCCCGATTCGAGGAATTGCTGCCGCCCGTACCCCTTGCCGCCGAGCAGATAGCGCAAGCCTACCTTAAGCTGCCCCAGCCCGCGCGTCAGCGCATAAGCGGTGACCAGCCCGCGGCTGCGCCAGCTCATCGTCACGTCCAGGTGATCCTGCAGATTCTCGCCGACGCCGGACAGGTCGTGAACCGGTTCGACGCCCGCGGCGCGGAGCCGGTCCGGATCGCCGACGCCCGAGAGCTGCAGGATCTGCGGCGATTGCACGGCGCCCGCGCACAGCAGCACTTCGCCCGCGTCCGCGGCGAGCGCGCGCCGCCCGACCGCATAGTCGACCCCCGTCGCGCGTCCCCGCAGCGTGCGGATGCGCGTCGTCCGCGCGCCCGTGACGACGGTCAGGTTCGCTCGGCCCATCGCCGGACGGAGGTACGCCTCCGCCGCGCTCCACCGCCGCCCGTCGGCGATCGTCAGGTCATAGGGGCCGAAGCCCTCCTGGCTTTCGCCGTTGAAGTCGTCGGTCGCGGGATAGCCCGCCTGCCGCCCCGCCTCGATCAGCGCGGCGTTGAACGGGCTGTCGCTTTCCCCCGCCGAGATGCGCAACGGCCCCTCCGCGCCGTGGAGCGCGCCGCCGCGGTGATGTCCCTCCAGCCGCCTGAAATACGGGAGCACGTCGTCCCAGCCCCAGCCGGCGAGCCCCATCTGCCGCCATTCGTCGTAATCCTGCGGGTGCCCGCGCGCGTAGATCATCCCGTTGATCGCCGAGCTGCCCCCCAGCCCGCGCCCGCGCGGCCACCACAGCCGCCGCCCGTCCATGTGCGGCTCGGCTTGCGTCCAGAACCCCCAGTTGTGCTTGGACTTCGCCTTGATCAGCTCGCCGACCGCCGCAGGCATCCGCACCGTCATCGCGGTGTTCGGTCCGCCCGCCTCCAGCAGCAGCACCCGCGCGGCGGGGTCCTCCGACAGGCGCGCGGCGAGCACGCAACCCGCCGAGCCCGCGCCGATGATGATGTAATCGTAACCGGCCACGCGCCTCTCCCCCCGAGCCCGTCTGATGCGGGCGGAGGGAGGCTAGGTCAGAGGGGGAGAGGGGTAAAGCATTGTCGCTTCACCCTCACCCATCGACGCTGCGCGTCTCTCCCTCTCCCGGTGGGAGAGGGAGAGACGCGCAGCAGGCGGTGGGAAGGGTGAGGGTGACGGAGGGAAGAGCCTACCGCCCCACCCACTCCGCCACTTGTCCCGCGACCTGGTTCGCCGCCTGGTTCAGCGCAGGACCCGCCGACGCCGCGTCGATCGCGGCGACCGGCACGCGCGCTTCGAAGCGGCGCTTCTCGACCGCATTGTCGCTCCCGCGGATCAGCGACGCGTCAAAGGTCACCACCGCCTCGCGCGTCGTCGCGTCGAGCCCGAAGGACCGCAGCTCGCCGCCCAATCGCGCGCCGGGGTCGCTGATCGACTGCGCGGTCGACAGCACGACCCGGCCCGTCCGCGCCGCCACCGTGTCCGACACCAGCCGCGCGAACAGCCGCGCGGGCACCTCGACCCACAGCGCTTCCTCGACATAGGCGATCGTCGTCGCGGTCGCCTGCACGGGCACGCGGGCGGTCGCGAGCGACTGCGGCACCGACGGGGTCTGGATCGTGATCGACTTGGCGGCGGCCGAGCTCACCTGCTGCCCGACCGGCACGCTCGCCTCCGCCTGGAGCGTCAGCAAGGACGGCGGCGGCTTCGCGCCGAAGCTGATGCACGCCGCCAGCGGCACGGCCAAGGCGAGGATAGCCAGCGGTGTTCTCATGTCACTTGCCCTTATAATCGGGGAGCTTGGGCGCGCCGATCAGCGAGCTCGCGCCCTGCTGATCGACCTTCTCGGCGACCGACGACAGCGCCGCCGCGGTCACGCGCAGGTCGCGGACGAGCTGGCCGACCTCGGGGATCGTCTGCTTGGAGAAGGCCTGCAAGCCCGGCCGCGCGTCGGTGATCGCGTCGTTCAGCGACTCGGCGCTCTTCTGCGCCGATCCGATCGCGCGGTTGAGGTTCGCCATCGCGGGCTGGACGTCGTTCGCCAGCACGTTGTTGGTCGTCCCCGCCAGCACTCCGATCTGCTGCGCGGCGTCGCCCGCCTGCTGGATCGCGACGCGGGTCTGCGCCAGCGTCGCCGCGATCTCCGGGCCGCGATCGGCGAGCGCGTCGGACAGGCGGTTGGTGTTCTCCAGAATGCCCGCAATCGACGCCTGGTTGCGGTCGGACAGCAAGGACGTCAGCCGCTCGGTCAGCGTCGACAAGCGCTCCAGCAGCTGCGGCGCGGAATTGAGGATCGCGCCGAACCCGCCGACCTTGGTCGGGATGACGGGAACGCCGTACGGGCACACGCGCTCGGTGTTCTGCGCCGGGCACTCGATCGCGGGCGAACCCTTGCGCGCGCCGTCCAGCGCCACCGTGCTGGTCCCGGTGAAGCTGCCGAGCACGGTCGCGGTCGTGCCCTGGAGCACCGGCGTGTCGTCCTTCACCGCGATGCGGACGCGGACGTATTGCGGGTCGACCGGCCACAGCGCGATCTCCTTCACCTGCCCCGACGGCACGCCGGAGTACGCGACCTGCGACCCGCGGGCGAGGCCGTCGACCGCCTGGCGGAAGAAGATGTCGTATTCCTTCTCGGATGCGCCGCCGAGGCGCGCGATCCAGATCGTGAACAGCGCCAGCACGCCGAGCAGGATCAGCACGACGGCGCCGACGAGGACGTGGTTCGAACGGGTTTCCATCAGTCTGCCCCTACCCGCGGCGCTTGCACGCCGCGCGCGTTGTTGTCGGCGAGCGAGCCCTGCGTACGCTGGCCGCTCTCCTCTTGCTTGACCTCGGTCGGATGCGCGCGCGCTTCGGCGTCAGCCCGCTCGTGCGCGTCCTGCGTCGCGACCGCGGCGCGCCCGCGCGGCCCCTTGAAATACTCCTCGATCCACGGATGGTCGAGCGCGAGCAGTTCGTCGATGGTGCCGACCGCGATCACCTTCTTGTCGGCGAGCACCGCGACCCGGTCGCAGATCGCGTACAGCGTGTCGAGGTCGTGGGTGATGAGGAAGACGGTCAGCCCCAGCGTCCGCTGGAGCGACTTGGTCAGGTCGTCGAACGCCGCCGCGCCGATCGGGTCCAGCCCCGCGGTCGGCTCGTCGAGGAAC
>SXHP01000090.1 GCA_005773165.1 Sphingomonadales bacterium
AAGCGCGACCGCGAGATCTGCGAGGCGATCGGCCCGGAACTGAAGCGCCGCGGCCTCGTCTTCGTCGGCATCGACGTGATCGGCGACGTGATGACCGAGATCAACGTCACCTCCCCCACCGGCATCGTCGCGATCGAACGGTTCGACGGCACGGATGTGGCGGGGATGATCTGGGACGCGATCGAGGCGAAGCTCCCCTCCCGTTTACGGGAGGGGTCGGGGGAGGGCATGTCCGCAACCGGCCAATCCGATGTCCTGTCCTCCCCTACCCTAACCCCTCCCGCAAGCGGGAGGGGAACCGTTTGACCCAGTTCATCCTCGATTGGATCGCCTGGGGCGGTTATTTCGGCATCTTCCTGCTGATGGCGCTCGAGAACGTCGTGCCGCCGGTGCCGTCGGAGGTCATCATGGGGCTGGGCGGGATGGCGGTCGCGCGCGGCGACATGGAGCTCGGGGCGCGGGTCGGCGCGGGCACCGCGGGCACGGTCGCGGGCAATTACTTCTGGTACTGGCTGGGCGACACGATCGGCTACGAGCGGCTGCGGCCCTTTGTCGAGCGGCACGGGCGCTGGCTGACGCTCAACTGGTGCGACGTCGAGCGCGTCCACGCCTTCTTCTGCAAGCGCGGGCAATGGGTGGTGTTCGTGTTCCGGTTCCTGCCGCTGGGCCGCACGATCATCTCGCTGCCGGCCGGGATGACCCACATGCCGCTGTGGAAATTCCTTCTCTGGACCGCGGCGGGCAGCGCGATCTGGAACAGCGTGCTGGCGGGCGCGGGGCTGTTCTTCGGCTCGCGGTTCAGGGAGCTCGACCAGTTCGTCGGCCCGCTTGCGGTCGCGCTCGGCGTGGCGATCGTGATCGGGTACATCTGGCGCGTGATCCGGTGGAAGCCGAAGACGTGACGCCCAGTCTCTAGGCCCGCGGATGCGCGTTGCGGTAGACGTCGAGCAGGTGCGCGGCGTCGACCTGCGTATAGACCTGGGTCGAGGCGAGGCTCGCATGGCCGAGCAGTTCTTGCAGCTGGCGGAGGTCCGCGCCGCGCCCGAGCAGGTGGGTGGCGAAGCTGTGGCGGAGCGCGTGCGGGGTCGTCCGCTCGCCCAGCCCCAGCCGCCGCCGGGCGCCGCGCACCGACCGCCGGATTACCGCGGGCGACAGCGGCCCTCCCCGCGCCCCGCGGAACAAGGGCGCGTCGCGAGCGACCGACCAGGGCGACGCCTCGGCATAGGCCTCGATCGCCTCGCGCACCCGGGCGAGCAGCGGCACCATCCGCGTCTTGTCGCGCTTGCCCCTGACCGCGATCGTTTCGCCCAGGGGCAGCGCCGCGCCGGTCAGCGCCAGCGCCTCCGAAATGCGCAGACCTGCGCCGTAGAGCAGCAGCAGCAGCGCCCAGTCACGCGCCGCGATCCACGGCTGCGCGGCGTCCTCCGCCACGTCCTCCGCCAGCGCGAGCACCTCCGCGGGCGCGATCGGCCGCGGCACGCCCCTCTTGACCTTGGGTCCGCGGAGCCGCGGCGTGCCCGCCCCCCCGTTCACCCAGCCGAGAAAGGCGCGGACCGCCGACAGTTCGCGCGCGGCGGACGCATTGACCAGCCCCTCGCCGCGCCGCCGCGCAAGATAGGCGCGCAGGTCCGTCTGGCTCACCTGCGCCAGCGCCGCGCGATCCGCCGCCTCGCCGCGGTGCTCGGCCAGGAACGCGACAAGCCGCTCGGCGGTGGCGGCATAGGCGCGAACCGTATGCGGCGACCGGCGGCGGTCGTGGGCGAGGTGCGCGGCGAAGCGGGCGGCGAGCGGTTCGGCCATCGCGCAAGGCGTATCGTCGTCGCGCGCGGCAAACAAATGGTAATCAGTGCGCCCTACCCCTTACGCCATGGACCAGAGCCCGTCATTCGCGCTCGCCGAGACTCGGCGATTGGCCGCGCTGCACGCGCTCGACCTGCTCGACACCGCGCCCGAGAAGGATTTCGACGCGCTGGTGCGGCTCGCGGCGACCCTCACCGGCTGCGCGGCGGCGTTCATCGCGCTGATCGATGCCAAGCGGATGTGGGTCAAGGCGAGCGTGGGGGCGATCCCCGCGGTCGTGCCGCGCGCCGAATCGCTATGCGACACGATCATCCGCACCGATTCGCCGCTGATCATCGACGATCTCGCGGCCGACCCGCAGTTTCGCGATCACTGGATCCTGGCGGCGGGGTCGCGATTCTACGCCGGCATGCCGATCCGCGCCGCCGACGCCGACGGCGTCAGCCGCCCAGTGGGCACGCTGTGCGTCGTCGACCCCGCGCCGCGGACGCCCGACGCCGGGCAGCGCCGCGCGCTGAGCGACCTCGCGATGCTGGCGGAGGCGCTGATCGTGTCGCGCAGCGCGGCGCGCGAAGCGGTGGCGCATGCGAGCGCGCTGGAGCGCCAGCACCGGCTGTTCCGCCAGGCGGAGCGGATGACGCGCATGGGCTGGTGGCGGCTGACGCTGGACGACGAGCGCGTCGAATGGTCGGAAGGCGTGGCGCGCATCCACGATCTGCCGCCCGGGCAGACGCCCAGCCTGGCCGGCGGACTTGATTTCTATCCCACGCAGGCCCGCGCCGCGATCAGCGCCGCGCTCGCCCGGACGGTCGAGACAGGCGAGTCCTTCGACCTGGAGGTCGACTTCGTGTCGGCGACGGGCAGCGAGCGGCGGGTCCGCACGATGGGCGAACTGGAGCGCCGCGACGGCGCGCCTTCCGCCGTGCTGGGCGTGTTCCGCGACGTGAGCGAGGAGCATGCGCTGTCGCAGGCGCTCCGGCGCAGCGCCGACACCGATCCGCTGACGCTGATCGCCAACCGGGCGGCGTTCGACCGCCGTCTCGATGCGGCGATCGCCGGGGGTGTTCCGTTCGCGCTGGTGCTGATCGACCTCGACGGGTTCAAGCGCGGCAACGACACGCTGGGGCATCTCGCCGGCGACGACCTGCTGAAGGCGGTCGCGCGGCGGCTTCATGCGCCGTGGCTGAAGGGCAGCATCGCCGCCCGGCTCGGCGGTGATGAATTCGCGGTGATCGTCGACGACGCCGCGCTGCTCGCCGACGAGGCCGCGCTTGTCGTTCGGCTGGGCGACGAACTGTGCGTGCCGATCACCCATGCGGGTCTGACGATGGAGACCGGCGGCAGCGTCGGGCTCGCCCGCTTCGACGCCGCAGTTCACGCCTCCGCCCGCGCGCTGGTCGAAGCGGCGGACCAGGCGCTCTACGCCGCCAAGCGCGATCGCGTGGGCGAGCGGCGGCGGATCTGAAAGCGGTTCCCTGAACGGCGGCGGCTCGCCATATGGCGAGCGCATGTCGCGGGCCCGTGTCCTCCTTCTCAACGCCGCGCTCGGGCCGCTCGACTATCGCGTGCCGCACGGCATGACGGTCGAGCCGGGGTCGATCGTCGTCGCCCCGCTGGGGCCGCGCCAGCTGCTCGGCGTGGTATGGGAGCCCGAGCGGATGCCGTCGGACGCCGAGGTCGGCGACAACCGGCTGCGCCCGCTGCTGGCGGTCGCCGACGCGCCGCCGCTGCGCGCGCCGCTGCGGCGGCTGGTCGAGTGGACCGCGGACTATTACCTCGCACCGCCCGCGTCGGTGGTGCGGATGGCGCTCGCCTCGACATCGGCGCTGGAGGGGGCGCGCACCGTCACCGAATATCGCGCGACCGGCCATGTGCCCGACCGGCTGACCCCGCAGCGGCGCCAAGCGCTGGAGCGGATCGGCGACCGTCGGGGCCTGGTCCGCGAACTGGCCGCCCTCGCCGACGTGTCCGATGCGGTGATTCGCGGACTATGCAAGGTGGGCGCGCTGGAGCCGGTCGACGTGAGCATCGACAGCCCCTTTCCCGTGCCCGACCCCGCGCACAGCGCGCCCGGCCTTTCCCCCGATCAGCGCGCCGCCGCCGACACTTTGGTCGCGAACGTCGTCGCGCGCGACTTCGCCCCGACGCTGCTCGACGGCGGCACCGGATCG
>SXHP01000091.1 GCA_005773165.1 Sphingomonadales bacterium
GGCGGCTGACCGACGGCCAGGGGCGAACGGTGGATTTCAGCAACACGCTGATCATCCTCACCTCCAATCTCGGCTCGCAGTATCTCGCGAACCTGGAGGAAGGGCAGGACGTCGAAGCGGTCGAGCCGCAAGTGATGGACATCGTCCGCGCGCACTTTCGCCCCGAATTCCTCAACCGATTGGACGAGGTAATCCTGTTCCACCGGTTAGGGCAGGCGCACATGGCCCCGATCGTCGACATCCAGGTTTCACGGGTCGGCAAACTGCTCGCCGACCGCAAGGTGGAGCTGGAACTGACCGACGCGGCCCGCGCGTGGCTCGGCCGCGTCGGCTATGATCCCGTCTATGGCGCGCGACCGCTGAAGCGCGCGGTCCAGCGCTACCTGCAGGACCCGCTCGCCGAGCTGATCCTGCGCGGCGAGGTGAAGGACGGCGCAACCGTGCGCGTCGACGAAGGCGACGGGCGATTAGCGCTGGCGGTCGCGTGACGTTGCGGGCGCGGTTCAGCCGCCGCGCCGGCAGTCACCGCAGGAGATGGTGCCCTGATCGATCGCGCGATCGGCGCGGGCGCGCTGCTCCTCATCGACCTTGCGCCACTCGGCCATGGTGCGGCAGGTTCGCGTGCGCTTGACGAGTGAGCCGGTCTCGATCTGCGTGCGGCACTTGGTCCGCAGCGCAGGGTCTGCTTCGGTCGGCTTGGTCGCCGTCGCGGCTTGCGGCATGGCCGCCAGCAAGGTGATCGTCAGGAACAGCATGAATTGTTTCCCCCATCCGAATGCGGCCGCAGCCTACGCTCGGCGCGCGCTCCCGGCAATCCGACGTCGCGATCTGCTACGATGCACGGAGCGCGACCGGTGACGGCGTCGGTAGAGGCGACGATACACGCAGCCGACCAAGCGCTGCGCGAAGGACGGCTGAACGACGCGATCGCAGTTTATGCGCAGGCGCTGGCGATGGATCCGACCCGGTCGGACGTCTGGTACAATCGCGGTTGGGCGGAACGCGCCGACCGCCGCTTCGCCGATGCGCTCGCCTCCTACCGTGCGGCGATCGACTCCGGCTTAGCCCGGCCGCAAGACGCGCACCTCAATCGCGCGGCAATCCTGTCCGATCACCTGTTTCGGCCGTATGACGCGATCGCCGAACTCGAAACGGCGTTGCAATTGGATCATCGGTTCGTTCCGGCGTGGCTTAGCCTCGGCGCGATCTACGAGGATCTTGGTGATAGCGAGAAGGCCGCTCGGGCGTACCAAGCCGCGCTGGCTGAAGAACCGTCAAACGGCCGGGCCCACGCGAGACTGGCGGTGGTCGCCGTGTCCGGGGGTGACGCGCGGGCTGCCGTCGAGCGCCTGCGGGCGGCGTTGCCAGCAGCCCCGACTGTCGACGACCGCGCCGACATGCTTTTTGCCCTCGGGACCGCGCTAGATGCTCAGGGCTTGTACGACGACGCCTATCAGGCGGTCGAAGCCGCCAACTGGCTCGCCCGGTCGGTCGCCGGGACAGAGTACGACGAGGTCGCCGAACGAACGTTGCTCGACCGCCTGATCCAAACCTTTCGCCGCCCGGACGCGCCAGCGGCGAGGCAGGACGATCCCGTTCCAGTGTTCATCTGCGGCCTGTTCCGGTCAGGCTCGACGCTTGCCGAACAGATGCTCGGCCGTCACTCGGCGGTGGTTGCGGGCGGGGAGCTCGAGGCCGTTCCCGCCATCGCTCGCCGTCTGCAGCCCTATCCGGAAGCCGTGCCCGGCCTTCGTCAGTGTGAGCGCACCGCGTTGCGCGACCAATACCTCCGCGAGCGCGCCGTGATCGGCGAAGGGTTGGTCACCGACAAGCGCTGCGACAATTACCTTCATATCGGCCTGATCAAGACGCTGTTCCCCTCGGCGCGCATCGTTCACACCGTCCGTCACCCGCTGGATACGCTGCTTTCCGCCTGGTTCCTCAACTTCGGCGAGGGCGTCAGCTGGGGCCATGACCTGCGCGAGGCGGCGCGGCATTACATTCAGTATCGCCGCCTGATGGCGCATTGGCGCACGCTGTGGCCGGACGACATCCATGATGTCAGCTATGATCGCATGGTCGCCGATCCGCAGAACGAGATGGGCGACCTCCTCGCCTGGCTGAACCTGCCCTGGGAAGACGCCTGCTTGGGCGACGCGCCTGTTTCGGGACCGGTGCGCACTGCGAGCGCCTGGGCCGTCCGCGGACCGATCAGCACCCGATCGTCCGGCCGATGGCGCAATTACGCGCGATACTTGGACGACGTTCGCCGCATCCTCGCTGATGGCGGCGTGGAGGTCTAACCTGCCTTGGCGGAGACGACGCCACGGTCGGCCACCGCGAACAGCTTGGCGAGCCGTTCCTCCTCCCGCCGGCTCAGATGCGGGTTCCAGACATCCAGGATGAGCACGATTCGCTGCCGGTCGGTGGGGTTCCACGCCTCGTGCTCGATCGTATCGTCGAAGGCGAACGCCTCCCCTTCGCGCCAGGGCCGTGTCTCGCCTCCGACCCGGAACAGGCAGCCGTCCGGCACGACCAGTGGCAGATGGACGATGGCGCGGGTGTTGGTGACGCCGGTGTGCGGCGGGATGTGCCCGCCGGGCTGAAGGATCGAGAAGAAGGCGGACGGCGCCTTTCCGGGCACGTGATTGCGCGGCGCCTGCTCCAGCGCGGCGGTCGTTTCCGGACAGAGCGCGCAGACCGCATCGTTGCGCTCGCCATATTCCCACAGAAAGCACGCCCCCCATGCCAGCGACCCGTCAAGCGCCGACCATTTGTTCTGCGGCGTGCCCTTGTCCTGCCGCACATAGGGCCTGACCGCGTCGGACCGATTGGCCAGCACCGCCAGCGCCTCCTCGCGGATCGCATCCGTGCGCGATTCGAGGTCGGCGAACCAAGGGAAAAGGCTGCGATCGAAGAACTCGTCGGCCGGAAGGAACGGAAAATACACGCCCGCGCATTCGCTCTGGTACAGGCGCCTGCGGCCGAGCATGTGATCGACGCAAGCGCGGAACCGCCGTTCGTCCCCGCCGATCTCGCCGACCTCCGCTTCGAGCGCGCGAGCAAAGGTCGCATTGTGCTCGGCGAGAAAGGCCTCGCCGCGCGCCAGAGCGTCGGCGACGAGCGGCGGACGCTCGCTCATGGCGCGCGCGAGCTGCACCACCCCGCCCCAGTGGAATGCGGCTTTCGATAGGTCGCCGCGCCGCGCAAGCAGCTCGGCCATGCGGAGGTTGGCGACAAAATGCGTCCGGTCGATCGACAGCGCGCCATCCAACGCGGCGCGTTCTCCGTCCTCGTCACCCGCCGCCCGACATGCGGTGGCGCAATTGACCTGCAGCGCCGGCTCGTCGGGATCTAGCCTTGTCGCGCAGACGAAATGTTCGGCGGCACGAGAATGGTCGCCGTCGGCAAGCGCACGCATGCCTCGCGCATTGTGCGCGTGGGGGCTGTCGGGGTGGCGCTCGACCGCTTGCTCGAGCAGGCGCAACTCCTCGGCCGCCTGATTGCGCCCGCGGGCCTGTCCGGCCGAGCGCAGCAGCGCCTCCACGGGAGGGGTCATGGGCTTCATCGCGTCGATGGAAACCACAAGGAGCGCACCCGCGCAAGCCGCTCTTGCGCCGAACGCCTGGAGCGAGCTTACCGTGTCCGCCATGACCGATCCGTACCTTGCGCTCCGCTCACCCGACTGGCTCGCCCACCGCTACGACCCAGGTCACGATGCTGTGCATTTCGTTCGAGCGGATAGGGCTGAGCGTCGCATCGCGCCGTTTCTCATCGACGAGCATCTGGCGGGGCATGGCCAACCGCTTGTCGTCGGCCGGCAGGACGCGGTTGCGGCGCATGCGGGTGCGGCCAAGCTCAACCTGATCTTCCATTCGGCGTATTGCTGCTCGACGCTGCTCGCCAACGCCTATGATCGGGCGGGTCGAAGCTACGCGCTGAAAGAGCCGGTGATCCTCAACGACCTGGTCGGGTGGCGTCATCGGGGCGCCGCGCCCGAGCAGCTCAAGATAGTGCTGAACGACGCGCTGGCTCTGTTGGCGCGGCCACTCGAAACTGGCGAGGTCGGCGTGATCAAGCCGTCCAATGTCGTCAACGGACTTGCCCCCGCGATTATGGCCGCTCGCCCCGAAGCGCGCGCGCTGCTGCTCTACGCGCCCCTCGAGCTGTTCCTGGGATCGATCGCGCAGAAAGGCTTGTGGGGTCGATTGTGGGTGCGCGACCTCATGTCGAAGCAATTGGTCGACGGCCTCATCCAATTCGGCTTCACCGCCAAGGACCATTTGCTTCAGACCGACCTGCAGGTCGCCGCCGTGGGCTGGCTGGCGCAGCATGCGCTGTTCGCGCGGCTGGCGCAGGCGTGGCCCGATCGCGTGCGGACGCTGGATAGCGAAACGCTGTTGGCGCGCGCCGGCGATACGCTCGCGGCCGCAGACAGGCTGTTCGGCATCGCTTCGGATGCGGCGGAACGCGAGCGCGTCGTCGCGGATGTGTTCGCGCGCAATGCGAAGTCGGGCGAAGCCTTCACCGCCGTCGATCGCCGTGACAATCAGGTCAACGCCGCTGCCGCCTATGCGGACGAACTGGAGAAGACGGAGGTCTGGGCGTTGGCCGTCGCCGAAAAGGCCGGGCTGCCCGTGAAGGCTCCCCTGCCGCTGCTCGACCTACAAAAAATGGGCGGCCTTTCGGCCGCCCTTCGTAACGGTGCGGTGACGTCGGCTTAGAAGCTGACGCGGACCTGCGCGCTGAACGAACGACCCAGCGGGTCGTAAGTCGACGGGAAGGTGTTGCCGCTGTTGGCGGTCGTCGAGCCGGCGTTGGCGCCGACGATCGGCGGCTGCTTGTCGAACAGGTTGAACGCGCCCAGCGTCAGCTGCAGGTTGTCCTGCACGTCGAACTGCAGCGTCAGGTCGAAATAGTCGTACGCCGGGATGCGGTTGAAATCGACCTTGC
This sequence comes from Sphingomonadales bacterium, assembly GCA_005773165.1. GTDB lineage: Bacteria > Pseudomonadota > Alphaproteobacteria > Sphingomonadales > Sphingomonadaceae > Sphingomonas. The sequence goes on from SXHP01000091.1 coordinate 4,954, forward strand.
GGCCCGCGACCGGCGACCTGACCGAGCCAGCATTCGTGATCGTGCCCGAGAACAGCGCGGGCAGACCCGGCTCGTACCGCACCGAGTCGAGGTGACGCCACAGCAGCGACACGTCCACACCGCCCACGGACACCGTGCTGCGCTGCTGCCAGGAGAACTCCGGCTGGATCTGGCCCAGCGTCGGACCGCAGTTGGCGCTGTAGAAGCCCACGCACTGACGGTTGATCGACGACGGCGACGCGCGGAACTTCAGGTTGTTGGTCCAGTTGCCAACGAAGTTCAGGTTGACGCCGACTTCGCCGAAGCGCCGGTTGTAGTTCAGCGTCAGGTCGATGCCGTCCGTCGCCAGCCGCCCGTTGTTGGTGAGCGGCGAAGGCAGGCCGAAGGTCGTCGCGGACGGCCCGCTGAGGCGACCGTTGGCCGGGTTGCGCCGGATGCCGGTGCAGGCCGCGGAGGCAGCAGCCGCCGCCGAGACGCCGGTGTACGGCGCCGGGCCGAAGCACGCCGTCAAGATGTCGTCCGGCGTGGCGTAGGTGATCGCGTCGTTGACCTTGATGTTGTAGTAATCGACCGAGATCGACAGGCCCTGCACCAAGTTGGTCGGCGTGATCACCGCGCCGACGGTGAAGGTGTCGGCCTTCTCCGGCTTGATGTTGACGTTGCTGATGAACGTCGCATTGGCCTGGTTGGCCGATGGCGGCTGAATGATCCCGATCGAGCTCGCCGGTGCGCCCTGGCCAAGGCAGGCCGCGCGCAGGTTAGCGTTGGTCGTCGGCGCCGCGCCCGCGCAGGGATCGATGTCCAGGTTGGTCAGCAGCGTCACCGTCGGGGAGAACAGCTCGCCGATGTTCGGCGCGCGCACCGCCCGCTGGTAGTTGCCGCGCAGGCGGAACCCCTCAACCGGCTGCCAGGTCAAGCCGCCCTTGTAGGTCAGCGTGTCGAAGCTCGGGTTGCCGGGCGCGTCGACGTTGTACGACGAGTAGCGGATGCCGCCCTCTACCGTGAGTTCGTCGAAGAACGCGCGATCGCTGGCGATCGGCGCGATGATTTCGCCGAAGACCTCCTTGACGTCATACCCGCCGGAGAACGGCAGGGTCGCGCCGCCGGCGCCGCCCAGCTCGGACGGGTCCTGTGCGAAGGCATCGGGGATGCGATCATAGGTGTACTTGCGGTACTCGCCGCCGATCGCGAAGCTGATCGGATTGGCCGCGCCCGGGAACACCGTCCCGAGATCGCCCGACACCACGCCGCGGACCTGGCTCAGCTCCGTGTTGATGCGGATGGTGCTCTGCCCGGCGATGAAACGCACCTGCTCCGGGGTGATCGAGCCCGCCGGACCGAAGAGGTTGAGCGGCACGCAGTTCCCGGTGGTGACAAGGCAGCTGGTGGTGTTGGTCGCGTTCACCGCCTGCTGGATGCGCGAGTTCAGCGTGTAACCCGACTGAGTCTGCGTCTGCTCGCTGCGGCCGTACGAGGCCGAGCCGTCGAAGCTGATCGTCTCGGTCAGGCTTGCACGAACGCCTGCACGCGCGTCGTAGATGTTGTTCTCATAATTGCTGATGCGCGGCCCGAGCTCGACGAGACGCCGGTACACGCCCGGAAGAACAAGCGCAGGATTGGTGTTGCACGCAGTGCCCAGCGCGATGCCGTTCTGACGGCAGACCTCGTCGCGAACCGCCGTCGGCAGATAGGGGTTGTTGGCCGGAATCGTCAGCTCGTTGCCGAAGATGCCCGACGGAGCGATGATCGATTCGATCGTGGTCTGCGAGAACAGGCCGCGCGCATAGACCTCGATGCTGTCCGAAACCTCGTAGTTCACCGCGCTGTACGCGCTCTTCCGGTCGATCGGGGTCTGGAAGATGTTATACGGGTTAAAGTTGAAGCCCTGGTACTGCGGCACCAGCGCGGTGCTGGTCTGGTTGAGCTGCAGATCGGCAGTCGGGAACGAAATGGTGGTCGGCACCGACGTGAAGGACGCGCCGGACGCGACACCGCTGTTGCTGCTGATGCCGAACAGGGAGAAATCGCGAGTCTGGTAGACCGGATCGACTTCGGTGTAGCCGAAGCTCAGCACCGCGTTGCCGCGGCCGTCGGCGAAGTCCGCGCCCACCGTCAGGTCGGCCCGGAACGCAGCGCCGTCACCACGCTCGGTGAGGCGATAGCTGGCGCGCGCATCGACCCCGGTGAAATTGGTGCGGGTGATGAAGTTGACCACACCGGACACGGCGTCCGCGCCGTAGGTGGTCGAAGCGCCGCCGGTCAGCACGTCCACGCGCTGGATCAGCGCCACCGGGATGATGTTGAGGTCGGTCGCGCCGTTGGCGAGCGTCGGAACCACGCGGTTGCCGTCGAGCAGAACGATGTTGCGCTGCACGCCAAGGCCGCGAAGGTCCACGGTGTTGGTGCCGTTCGAACCGTTGTTGACCTGGCTGCCGATGCCGGGAACCACGCCGGGCAACGCGCGCAGGATTTCCTCGGCCGTGTTGGGCGCACGGCGGGTGATTTCGGCGTCGCTGATGACGTTGACCGGGCTCGACGCGGTCAGGTTGGGATTGCGGATCAGGGTGCCGGTCACGACGATGTCGCCCGTGGCGGTCTCCGCGCCGGGGGTGCTGCTCTGCGGCGTGATCGCGGCGTTGGGATCCTGCGTGGTCGCGACCCCTTCTTGCGGCGCGATCTGCGCGTGGACGGGCGCTGCGACAACGGCGGCGCTCACGAGAAGCGTCGACGCCAGCAGGCGTGCGCGAGGATTGATCATAGTCACTACCCCTTTTGCGGCCGTTGCCGCGTTGCTCTTTCGCCGGATGCAACAGTCCGGCTTAGGATGAGGCTTTAGGAGTCCTCGATGCGGCCCGGCAACGGGTCTGCGGCAGAGACCACCCGAGATCGGACGCTTTTGCGAAGCCGTGTTGCAAAATTGGTACACCGGAGCGAGGCGGCAGACGCTAGACAAACACCACGTTCCACTTCGCGCCTGGAGATCACATGCCGTCCATGCCGCTTCTGCTCCTGTCCGCCGCGATCGCGCAGACGCCCGCAGCGTCGGCCGACAGCGTGGACCGTCTCGTCACCTGCCGCGCCGTACCAGATTCGTCCGAACGGTTGGCCTGCTTCGACCGGGCGGTCGATCGGATCGCCGCGGCGCGGCGTTCGGGAGAGATGATCGTCCTCGATCGCACCAAGGTCGTCGAGCGAAAGCGCAAGGGATTCGGTCTGGCTCAGGCGCCCGGCGACATGTTCGGGGGCGGGCCGGAGGATGCTGAAACGGAGGTCCGCACGCTGACGACGACGGTGGCGGTAGTGCAGCCCGCAGCTTACGGGCGCTACAATCTCCAGCTCGGCAACGGCATGGTCTGGCAGACGCTCGACCTGATGCCCTTTGCGCCGCGCACAGGCGCCGCCATCACCTTGCGCAAGACGCCGTTCGGCGGCTTTCGCGCGCATATCGAAGGCGAGAAGCCCGTACTCGCCAAGCGCATGCGCTAACGCATAGGCCCTGCGACGAGCGACGGATCGAGCTTCGCGCCGCGCCATTGCAGGCTCCAGTGGAGGTGCGGTCCGGTGACGCGCCCGGTGCGGCCGACCGCGCCGACGACCTGCCCTTGCCGGACGATGTCGCCGCTGCGCACGTCGATGCGCGACAGGTGAAGAAGCGCGCTGTTCAGCCCCATCCCGTGATCGATCAGAAGGAGATTGCCCTCCAGCGTGAAGGGCCGGTCGGCGGCGAAGATGACGACGCCGTCGGCGGGCGCGGTCACCGGCGTGCCGACGGGCGCGGCGACGTCGTCGCCAGAATGATAGCCGCCGGGTTTCCCTTGGTAGACGCGTTGCGCGCCGAAGCGGCCTGAAAGCCGCCCCGAAGCCGGCCATCGCAGCATCTGCCGCCAGCCTTGCGCGTCCGTACGGAGCGCGCGCGCGGCGGCGATCGCGGCGAGTTCGGCGGGCCGCAGCGCCTCGAACTCGGCGCTGGTCCTGCCCGCGCGGTACGGCGCATCGACCCGCTCGATCGCCCAGGCGCGCGGCAGCACCGTCAGCGGTCGCTCCTTGCGCGTCCCATCGGGCGCGGTGATCGCGAGCATGGCGCTAGGCCCGGCATCCCGATCGAAGCCGATCACGAACCGTCCGTCGCTGGCGACCGCCACTGGCGCGCCATCGAGAGTCACCTCGCCGCCAAACGCCATGCCGCGGAGCAGGCCGCCTTGCTGCGGCGCTCCCTCCACGATCAGCAGCGGATCGGCAGGAGCCCGCCTCGGCGCAACCAGCATGGGCGCGGCGGCGGGGCGGGGCGCGGCGCAGGCGGCGACGAGCAGCGCGCCCGCCGCGATCGTTCGCGTCATTTGGGCGCGAGCGCCTCGCTGGCGATCTGCGCCGAAGCATAGGCCTGCTGCGTCGCGGGGCTCCAATAGCGCAGGTCCTCCATCGCGATCCGCGCCCCGGACAGCGCGCAAAGCACGTGATCGCCCGCGCTCAGCACGCGAAAACCGTTGGGAAGGTAGTGAAGCCGCGCGGGGCGATCGGAATGGGTCATCAACATGGGGCGAAACTCTTCAGAGCCTGGACTCTTACAACAAAGTCGGCTGTTGAGGTCGTTGATAGGTGCGCGACGAGTCCTTCTCAACCCGCACGTCGACCTGCTCGCCGTGTGCGAAGCGCAACGTCAGCGCGCCGGCCGCGCGCGTCGCCGCGGCGGTCGACAGGGTCTGACCGCCCGCGCGCGCGGTGACCCGGGCGTAGCCGCGCTCGAGGACGCGATCGGGATTGAGCGATCCGGCGAGCCGCCAGGCAGCGTCGAGCTTGGCCCGGTCGCGCTCGAGTCCGCGCTGGAGAATGGCGGGGCGAAGCGCGCCGCCGGCGCGGTCGAGCTGCCCCCGCGCGAGCGTCGCCCGGCGTTCGAGGCCGCGGTCAAGCCGCGCTCCCGCCTCGTCCGCGCGCTGGCGCTGCGGGCCGAGCAGCGCGTCGCGCTTGGGCAGAAGCCGGGACAGCGCATCCAGCCGCTCGCGCCCGCGCTCGACGTAGCGACGCGCGCACCGCTCGGTCCGCGCCTTCGCCTGCGCGACGGACAGGCGAAGATCGGCGAGCACAGGCGCGGCGATCTCCGCCGCCGCGGTCGGGGTCGGCGCGCGCAGGTCGGCGGCGTGGTCGCAGAGCGTCGTGTCGGTCTCATGGCCGACCGCGGAAATGATCGGAATCGTACATTCGGCGACTGCGCGAACGACGACTTCCTCGTTGAACGTCCACAAATCCTCGATCGACCCGCCGCCGCGCGCGACGATGACCAGATCTGGACGCGGCACGGGACCGTCTTTCGGCAACGCATCGAAGCCGCGAACCGCTGCGGCGACCTCGGCCGCGGCCCCCTCTCCCTGGACCTTGACCGGCCACACGACGACATGGGTCGGGCAACGCTCCTCCAGCCGATGCAGGATGTCGCGGAAGGCGAGCTTCAGCTTA
>SXHP01000092.1 GCA_005773165.1 Sphingomonadales bacterium
CGGCGCGGGCGACCTGTTCGCCGCGGGCTTCCTCCACGGCCAGGCGCAGGGCCGCGACCTCCGCGCGTCGCTGAAGCTCGGCGCGGTGTGCGCGGCGGAGATCATCAGCCACGTCGGCGCGCGGCCGATGGTGGACATGAAGGCGCTGGCGGCGGGGGCGCTGCGGTAGCACAAACACACGTCACCCCGGCCTTGTGCCGGGGTCCAGGGTTCCACAAGCAGCGGTATCGCCCGTGGAGGGCTGGACCCCGGAACAAGTCCGGGGTGACGTAGGATAAGGGGGGCGCTCCGAACGCCCTTGGTAGCTTCAACCCCTTAAGGCTGCTCCCCCACCGGCGCGGGGAACTCGCCCATCTCGGGCGCCGGATCCTGCCCGCGCCCGCTCTGCAGGTTCGAATTGTGGATGCCGTAGACGAAATACAGCACCACGCCCCCCGCCATGTACCACAGGAAGAACACCAGCACGCTCCAGGGAACGGTGGTGATCAGGTACAGGCACGACAGGATGCCGAGCACCGGCAGCACCGGGTAGAGCGGGACCGAGAAGCCGCGCGGCAGATCGGGCGCGGTGCGGCGCAGGTAGATCACCGACAGGCAGACGATCGCGAACGCCGCCAGCGTGCCGACCGAGGTCATGTCGCCGAGCACGTTGATGTCGAAGAACCCCGCCGCGACCGCGGTGATCACGCCGACCAGGATCGTGTTGATGTACGGCGTCTTGAACTTCGGATGCACCGCCGAGAAGACCCGCGGCAGCAGCCCGTCGCGCGCCATCGTGTAGAAGATGCGGGTCTGCGCGTACATCAGCACCAGCACCACCGAGGTCAGGCCGATGATCGCGCCGATCTTGATGATCTTGGCCAGCCAGCTCCAGCTCGCGCCGAAATTGTCGACCACCACCGCGACCGGATCGGGCACGTTGAGCTGGTTGTAGGGCACCAGCAGCGTCATGATCGCGGCGACCATCATGTAGATAACGGTGCAGACGACGAGGCTGCCGATGATGCCGAAGGGCATGTCGCGCTTGGGGTCCTTCGCCTCCTGGCCTGCGGTTGAGACCGCTTCGAAGCCGATGTATGCGAAGAAGACGATGGAGGCGGCGCGCATGATGCCGTCGACCCCGAACTTGCCCTCGCCCTGGTTCTCCGGAATGAACGGGGTCCAGTTGCGCGCGGACAGGTCGCCGAAATTGGCGAGCACGATCAGCCCGCCGACGACGATGAAGGCGACCAGCACGCTCACCTTGATCGCGACGATGACGTTGTTGACCTTGGCCGATTCCGACACGCCGACGACGAGCAGCGCGGCGAGCGACAGGCAGATCAGGAAGGCTGGAAGGTTGAACAAGGTCGTCACCTGCTGCCCGTCGACCAGCACCGGCACGCCGTCGCGCATCAGCGTGTAGCCCGCGGGGCCGGTGAATTGCGGCGGAATCTGCAAGCCGAAATCGGCGAGCAGGCTGACGACATACCCGCCCCAGCCGACCGCCACGACCGACGCGGCGAGCCCGTATTCGAGCAGCAGCAGCGCCCCCATGATCCAGGCGACGAACTCGCCCAGCGTCGTGTAACCGTAGGTGTAGGCCGATCCCGACACCGGCAGCGTCGACGACAGCTCGGCGTAGCACAGGCCCGCGAACGCGCAGACGATCCCCGCCACGACGAAGGCGAGCAGCACCGCCGGCCCCGCATGGAGCGCGGCGGCGCTGCCGGTGCGGACGAAGATCCCTGCGCCGATGATGCAGCCGACGCCCAGCAGCAGCAGGTTCCACTTGCCCAGCGTGCGCTTCAATTCGCTGGTTTCGGTTTCGCGCTGGACCTGAGCGATGGACTTGCGCGCCCACATCCGCTCGAAAATGCCGCGTTTCACTCGGGTCGCCATCTGCTCTCGTCACTCCTCCGGCCCGCCGTCCCCGCAGCGGGTGTTATCGCGCGCAAGCCTAGCCGCAAACGACCGCCGCGCAACGATTATCGCGCGAGCATCGGGCCGAGCGCCGCGCCGCCGAACAGGTGGACATGCAGATGCGGCACCTCCTGCCCCCCGTGTGCGCCGGTGTTGGCGAGCAGGCGATACCCCGGCGCGACCAGCCCGTGCGCGCGCGCGACATGGCCCACCGCGCGAACGAAGCCCGCGATCTCCGCATCGGACGCATTGGCGGAGAAATCATCCCAGGAGACGTACGCCCCACGCGGAATCACCAGAATATGCGTCGGCGCTTGCGGCGCGATGTCGTGGAACGCGACCGCATAATCGTCCTCATAGACGCGCTTGGACGGGATCTCGTCGCGCAGGATGCGGGCGAAGATGTTGGCGGGATTGTAGGGGAGGGTGGCGTCGATGGGCATCGGTTAATTTCCGCTAAGGTTCGCTACGGCCGCGCGGACTCGGGGCCGCAGCACATTCACAAACTCATTCACGCGTGGGCGAAGCCACGCGAACGCTCGCTCTCGATTTGCTGGCTGGTCCAATGGTCCGAAGCGAGAACCGTCATTTATGAATGGGCGGCCTTGACGTTCGGTCAGTGTCACGCTTCCGCCGAGTTCTCGGCGCACCTCGTCCCAATCGTCGGCTATGCTCAACATCGCAGTTTCACCAGCGGAATTGCGGTTGGAAGACAAGGATACGCCCACTTCCCCGGCGCGCACATCGCGATAGACGGTCAGCCACGCACTCCCTCCGGGCGCTGGAAGGGTGAACGCAATGTAGCCGAGCTTGTAGGGCGCGGGAATAGACTGCTCGGGATCGTCGAGACTAAGGCCTGACAAGAAGTCGGCCCAGAATACTTGGCGCTCGGACGAGATTGCGGCCGTCTCAGGGTCGGCCGCTGTGTCAGTTCGATTGTCCTCGATCACAGCCATTCCGTCGGGAACCGCAACAACCTGACGAATGATCGTTTGCGTTCGGGCTAGTACCCGCGGCACGACCAGTCGCCCGCCGTCCGGCATCACGTAGATCGGCATCTCCACCAGCCCAAGCGTGAAATGCAGCCCAGCATGCGCCTGGAGGTACTCGGCGATCGCCTCCACGCCCTCGCGGATGCCGTCGCCGACGATCAGCAGCAGGAAGCGGCCGCGGCGCAGGTTGAGCGTCAGCGCGTCGTTGAACGCGATCTCGTCGACGGCATGCCCGGCGGCGCGGACGGATTCGAGAAGGCTCGCGCCGTTGCAGCGGCGGCTGACCTCGCGCTGCAGGTCGGCCGAAGACCAGCGGCTGAGCTCCTTGGCATAGTCGAGAATTTGCCCGACGACCTCGCGCCGCCCCTCCGGATTGCGCCACAGCTTGCACTCGACCAGCACCGGCAGTCCGCCGGGGGTGACCAGCAGATTGTCGATCGGACCCGCCGAAGTATTGAGCTCGGTGCAGATCGCCACCGGGTTGGCGAACACGGGGTCGATCTCCGCGATCGGCAGGCAGGCCGGATGCGCGTGAATCAGCGCCTGCACCTCCGCCTCGCTGACCTGCTCCGCGCCCGCGCCGAGCGAGAGCGGGGGGAGCGGAATCGCGCCGTCGGCGTGGATCAGCAGCGGGGTGGCGTGCTGGCGGCTCACCGGCTCGCCTTTTCGTCATGCCCCGACACGCCCTCACGCCGGGCGAGTTCGGCGCGGACGTCGTCGAGCGTCAGATCGGCGTCGGCGAGCAGGACGAGGAGGTGGAAGAGGAGGTCGGCGGCTTCGGGAACGATTTTGGCGGGATCGCTGGTGGCGGCGATCACCGTTTCGACCGCTTCCTCGCCGAGTTTCTGCGCGATCTTGCCGCGGCCCTTCGCGAACAGGCTGGCGGTGTACGAGCTAGCGGGGTCCGCGCCGCGGCGGGAGCGGATGACGGCTTCGAGCGTGTCGAGGAGGTCCATGCGCAATTGCGTGCGGGACGGGGGCGGGCGCGTCAATCCCAAGCCCGCTCTCTCGTCACCCCTGACCCTTCGACTTCGCTCAGGAGAGCCTTGTTCTGCGGTCCAGTGCTGTGCTGGGCGCTGCGCTTCGAGATCGACGGCATCGCTTGCCGGGCGCTGGACCCCGGAACAAGTCCGGGGTGACGAAAGGGAGGTTAGTGCGTGCGGACCGGAATACCCGCCGCCGCCAGCGCGGCATGGGCGTCGGCGACCGTGGCCTCGCCGAAGTGGAAGATCGACGCCG
>SXHP01000093.1 GCA_005773165.1 Sphingomonadales bacterium
ATCAACGCGCTGTCGATCCTGACGCGGCTGCTGCCCCGGCCGGTCACGATCGCGGCGTCGACGCTGCGCTACCCCGCCAACCGTTCGGCCCCGATCGCCGCCAGCCTGGCGCTCGCCGGCGAGGAGGTCGGCGACGTGACCGCCGAATTCTCGTTCGACCAGCGCGGTCCGCAGACATGGACGATCACGGTCGAGACCGACGGCGGAACCGCGGTGCTGCGCGACGGCGGCGGGCGGCTGGCGATCGACGGCGCGGACGTGGATGTGGCGGAGGCGACCGAATATGGGCGGCTCTATGCGCGCTTCGCCGATCTGGCGGCGGCGCGCGCGATCGACGCGGACCTCAGCCCGTTTCGGCTCGTCGCCGACGCATTCCTGCTCGGCCGGCGGGAGGTCGTCGCGCCGTTCCACTGGACTGATTGACGCCCGATCGGCGGCTATATAGTCCGACAATTGAAAATGCGCGCGTCCGGGCTCCGGATCCGCCGCCAGGAGAGGTGACAATGGCCCTGAGCCCTGCACACACGCCCGCGACCGCCGCGCCGGGCCCGGCGCAGAGCTATCGCTCGGCGCTGACGCTGCTCGCCAGCCTATTCTTCATGTGGGGGTTCATCACCGTCATCAACAACACGCTGCTGCCGCACCTGAAGAGCGTGTTCGATCTCGACTACACCCGCACCACGCTGATCGAAAGCGTGTGGTTCATCGCCTACTTCTTCGCCTCGATCCCCTCGGCCAAGCTGATCGAGCGAATCGGTTACCAGAAGTCGCTGGTGACCGGCCTGTTGATCATGGCGGCGGGCGCGCTCGGGATGATGCTGGCGGCAAGCATCCCGTCCTACGGCGTGACCTTGTTCATGCTGTTCGTGATCGCGAGCGGCATCACCCTGCTGCAGGTCGCGGCGAACCCCTATGTCGCGGTGGTCGGCGCGCCGGAGACCGCGTCGTCGCGGCTCAATCTAGTGCAGGCGATGAACTCGGCGGGGACGATGCTCGCGCCGCTGTTCGGGGCGTATCTGATCCTCGGCCGGTCCAAGGGCGGCACCGCCGAGACCGGCACCGTCCTGACCCAGGCGGAGCGGCTCGCGGACGCGCAGTCGGTGATCCTGCCCTACGCGATCGTCGCGGGCGTGCTGGTGGTGTTGGCGATCGTGATCGCGCGCTTTCCGCTGCCCGCGATGGGATCCGCGACCAGCCGCCACGCCAAGGAGGAGCGCAAGAAGCATTCGCTGTGGAGCCACCGCAACCTCGTGTTCGGCGTGCCCGCGATCTTCATCTATCTGATCGCGGAGATCGGCGTCGCCAATCTGTTCGTCAATTTCGTCAGCCAGCCCGACATTGCGAACCTGACGACCGAGCAGGCGGGGCGCTATCTGACGCTGCTGTGGGGCGGGATGATGGTCGGCCGCTTCGCAGGCTCCGCGATTATGCAGAAGGTGCGCGCGGAAACCGTTCTCGCCGCCTTCTCGATCGGCGCGTTCGTCGTGATGCTGATCGCGGTGTTCACGACGGGTCCGGCGGCGATGTGGGCGCTGATCACGGTCGGTCTGTTCCATTCGATCATGTTCCCGACGATCTTCACGCTGGGCATCCGCGGGCTGGGGCCGCTGACCGAGGAGGGCTCCGGCCTCCTCATCATGGCGATCGCGGGCGGCGCGCTGGTCGTCGTGCAGGGCTGGCTGGCCGACATGTACGGGCTTCAGGCTTCGTTCCTGCTCACCGCGGCGTGCGAGCTCTACATCCTCTTCTACGCCTTGTGGGGCGCCAGGCCGACGCACGCGCTGCCCGACGTCACGGTCGAGCCCGCCGCCTAGCGGTCCTCCATCGCCTGGCGCGTGTCCTCCAGCGCCAGGTCGACCAGCGTCCGCATCGCCGCGCTCGCCGCCGCCGGGTCGCCCGCGGCGATCGCGTCGTAGACCTTCACATGATCGGGGATCGGGTTGCGCGGCAACGCGCGGGCGCGCTGCTTGAACAGGGTCGTCCAGCTCACCGCCGCGCCGATGCTGGCGGCGAGCACGACCAGCGCGTCGTTGCGGGTCGCGTGCAGGACCGCGGCATGAAAGGCGCGGTCCGCCGCGCGCCCCGCTTCGGTCGTCAACGTCTCGCGCCGCATCGTCGCGAGCGCCGCCTTCATCGCGGCCAGATCGGTCCGGTCCCGCCGCTCGGCGGCGAAGGCGGCCGCGGCGGGTTCGACCACCCCGCGCAGTTCGAACAGCGCGCGCACCAGCGCCACGTCGGGCTCGCCGGTGAAGGCCCAGGCGAGCACGTCGGGGTCGAGCAGATTCCAGCGCTGGCGCGGCAGCACGCGGGTTCCCGCCTTGGGGCGGCTTTCGACCAGCCCCTTAGCGGCGAGCACGCCGACCGCCTCGCGGTACGCGCTGCGCGACACGTCGAGCGCTTCGGAGAAGGCCACCTCCCCCGACAGAACGTCGCCCGGGCGGTATTCGCCCGACAGAATCGCCACGCCCAGCTTGTGCGCGATGGCCCCGCGCAGCCGCCGGCCGGTGCCGCGCGGCGCTCTTCGAAGCTTTTCGGTGCCCGCTGCGTCCGTGATCGTGCTGCTCCTTCACCCTGGTCGGCCCGGCGGCGCCTACCCTGCAACAAACAACATTGCCAAGCCCGGGCGGCTCCAATATGTCGGAGTTATTCAAAGAGCGCAATTGAGCTTGCGGCGCGTCCGGCGAAGGAGAGAAGATGACGTTGAGGCTGTTGCAGCGCCGCGATGCCGCAGGCGCGCGGAGCGTTATCGCGGCGCAGGACGGCGACGCCTGGATCGTGGAGGGCGTCGAGCGCGTCTATGACCTGGCCGGGCGCGCGATCGCCGAAGGGCGCGATCTCTCGGCGGCAATCGCCGCCTGCGGGCGCGGCGCATCGGTCGACCTCGACGCCGAGCTCGCCGCGGGAACGCTGATGCCGCCGATCGACCATGTCGATCCCGCGCATCTGGTGATGACCGGCACCGGCCTCACCCATCTCGGCTCCGCCGACGGGCGCGACAAGATGCACCGCGCCGCCGCGGCCGCCGAGCACCAGACCGATTCGATGCGCATGTTCCTGGAGGGGGTCGAGGGCGGCAAGCCCGCGCCCGGCCAGATCGGCCAGCAGCCCGAATGGTTCTACAAGGGCGACGGCTCCGGGCTGGTCGGCCCCGGCGCGCCGCTGCCGATGCCCGCCTTCGCGCAGGACGGCGGCGAAGAGCCCGAGCTCGCGGGCGTCTATCTGATCGGCCCCGACGGCACGCCCCACCGCATCGGCCTGTGCCTCGCCAACGAGTTCAGCGACCACGTCACCGAACGCCACAATTACCTGTGGCTCGCCCATTCCAAGCTGCGCGCCGCGTCGCTCGGCCCCGAGCTGCTCGTCGGCACGCCGCCCGACCATATCGAGGGCGCCAGCCGCATCCTCCGCGGCGGCGCGACCTTGTGGGAGAAGCCGTTCCTGTCGGGGGAGGCGAACATGTCGCACAGCCTCGCGAACCTCGAAGCGCACCATTTCAAATACGACCTGTTCCGCCGTCCCGGTGACGTCCACGTCCACTTCTTCGGCACCGCCACGCTGTCGTTCAGCGACGGGGTGAAGACCGAAGTCGGCGACGTCTTCGAGATCGAGGCCGCGCCGTTCACCCTGCCGCTGCGCAATCCGCTCGCGCGCGCCGAACCCGCCCCTGTCGACGTGAAGGTGCTCTGATGAAGCTGTTCCGCCTCGCCGCCGCCCTGCTCCTCTCCGCCGCGCCCGTCGCGGCGCAGGAGGCCCCCACTGTGCAGGATCCGCGCTCGACCACCATCACCGTCCGCGCCGACACGCCGGGGCCGACCTACGACCGGCGCATCTTCACCCAGTTCGCCGAGCATCTCGGCACGGGCATCTACGGCGGGCTGTGGGTGGGCGAGAAATCCTCGATCCCGAACACCCGCGGCTTCCGCAACGACGTGGTCTCCGCGCTGAAGCGGCTGGGCGTCCCCGTCGTCCGCTGGCCGGGCGGCTGCTTCGCCGACGAATATCATTGGCGGGAGGGCGTCGGCCCGCGCGCCAAGCGCCCGGTCAAGATCAACACCCATTGGGGCGGCGTCACCGAGCCCAACACCGTCGGCACCCACGAATTCTTCGAGCTGGTCGGGCAGATCGGCGCGGAGGCCTATGTCGCGGGCAATGTCGGCAACGGCAGCCCGCAGGAAATGAGCGAGTGGGTCGAATACATGACCGCGCCCGCGGGCAGCCTGGCGGACGAGCGCGCGCGCAACGGCCGCAAGGAACCCTGGGCGGTGCCCTATTTCGGCGTCGGCAATGAGCTTTGGGGCTGCGGCGGCAACATGCGGGCCGAGTATGCGGCCGACCTCACCCGCCGCTATGCCACCTTCATCAAGGCGCCCGCGGGCACCAAGATCATGAAGATCGCAGCGGGCGCGAACGTCGACGACTATAAGTGGACCGAAACGCTGATCGCGCAAGCCGCCGGTCAGATCGACGCCATGTCGCTCCATTATTACACCGTCCCCGGCGGCTGGCCCCCGCGCGCGTCGGCGACCGTGTTCGACGAGGCGGGCTGGGCGGAGACCTTGTCCGAGACGCTCAGGATGGACGACCTGATCACCCGGCACACCGCGATCATGGACCGGTACGATCCGGGCAAGCGCGTGTGGCTCGCGGTCGATGAATGGGGCACCTGGTATGCGGGCGACCCCGGGACCAATCCCGGCTTCCTGCGCCAGCAGAACACGCTGCGCGACGCCTTGGTCGCGGCGATCAACCTCAACATCTTCGCCAAGCACGCCGACCGGGTGAAGATGACGGCCATCGCTCAGATGGTGAATGTGCTCCAGGCGATGGTGCTGACCGACGGCGCGAAGATGGTGCTGACGCCGACCTATCACGTCTTCGCGATGTACAAGCCGTACATGGACGGGACAGTCCTGCCGATCGACGTGAAGACGCCGTGGTACAACAAGGACAAATGGGTGATGCCCGCGGTCAGCGCGAGCGCGGTGCGCGGCAAGGACGGGGTGGTGCGCGTCGCGCTCGCCAACCTCGATCCCAACCGCGCCAACACCGTCTCGGCAACGCTCGCGGGCGTGCGCGCGAGCGGCGTGACCGGTCAGGTGCTGACCGCCGCGCAGATGACCGCGCTCAACACCTTCGACGCGCCCGATACCGTGAAGCCCGCTGCGTTCGGCGGGGCAAGCATGGCGGGCGAAACACTGACCGTCGCGCTGCCGCCCAAGTCGGTCGTCATGCTGGAGCTGCGGTGAGAAGGCTCGCCCTCGCCGCCGCGCTCCTGACCGTCGCGCTCACCGGCGCGTCGGCGCAGACGCCGCCGGACGCGCCGCTCAACGCGCGGCTCGGCGGCGATCTGACCCCGGTTCACGATCCCGTCATCATCCGCGAGGGCGAGACCTATCATGTCTTCTCGACCGGGCTCGGCCCCGGCGCGCACGGCCTGATCTCCGCGCGCACGTCGCGCGATCTGGTGACGTGGCGGAAGGGCGCAGCTCCGTTCGAGCGGCTGCCCGACTGGGCGGCGAAGGCGATCCCCGGCGCGACCAACATGTGGGCGCCCGACATATCATATGTGAACGGCCGCTACCGGCTCTATTACGCGGTCTCCACCTTCGGCTCGAACCGCTCGGCGATCGGCCTCGCGACCAGCGCGACGCTCGACCCGGCGAAGCCCGGCTACGGCTGGCGCGACGAGGGGCTCGTCGTTCTGTCGACCCCCGCGGACGATTACAACGCGATCGACGCCGCCTTCGTGGCGGGGGCGGACGGGCGGCACTGGCTCTCGCTCGGCAGCTTCTGGACCGGGTTGAAGCTGTTCGAGCTGGACCCGCGCACCGGCAAGCTGCTCCGCCCGGCTGAGAAGCCGCGCCCCCTCGCCTCGCGCCCCGTTCCCGCGGGCGCGCCGTCGATCGTCGAGGCGCCGTATATCTTCTCGGCGCACGGCTGGTACTGGCTCCTCGCCTCCTACGATTATTGCTGCAAGGGCGTGAACAGCACCTATTACACCGTGGTCGCGCGATCGAAGACGGTCGAGGGCCCGTACCACGGCAAGGACGGCAGTTCGATGCTCAAGGGCGGCGGCACGATCCTGCTGCGCGCCGATCTGCAGGAGAAGCAGCGCTTCCGCGGACCCGGTCACCCCGGGCATTTCCGCGACGCGGACGGGACCGATTACGTGATCTACCACGCCTACGACCGCGAGGCGAAGGGCGCGCCGACGCTCCGCCTCGCTCCGTTGCGCTGGGGCGCGGACGGCTGGCCGGTCGCCGAAGGACAATAAGGAGAGCCGCATGGAGCACCCGTCACGCCGCACGATCCTGGCGGGCGCCGCTGCGCTCGCCGCCGCGCCCGCGCTCGCCAAGCGGCAGGGGGCTCCGGCGGTGATCAGCAACCCGCTCGTCCGCCAGCGCGCCGACGCGCAGATCTTCCGCCACACCGACGGATGGTATTACATGACCGCATCGGTGCCCGAATACGACCGGGTCGTGCTGCGCCGGTCGCGGACGATCGCGGGCCTGACGACCGCGCCCGAGACGGTGTTGTGGCGGCATCTCGCCAGCGGGCCGATGTCCGGCTTCATCTGGGCTCCCGAGCTGCACTGGATGTACGGCAAGTGGATCCTGTATTTCGCCGCCGGCCCCAGCGGCGGCGGCGCCGACGTGTTCCGCATCCGCACCTATGCGCTTCAATGCGACGGCGGCGATCCGATGACCGGCCGCTGGTCGGTGCTCGGCCAGCTGCAGACGCCGTGGGACACGTTCAACCTCGATTCGACCAGCTTCGTTCACCGCGGCGTCCGCTATCTCGCCTGGGCGCAGCGCGAGCCGGGGATCGAGACCAACAGCAACCTCTACCTCGCGCCGCTCGCCTCGCCGCTGACGCTGGCGGCGAAGCCCACCCGCCTGACCGTGCCCGAACTCCCCTGGGAAGTTCAGGGCTTCAAGGTCGCCGAAGGCCCCGCGCCGCTGATCCGCAACGGCCGCGTCTTCATGACCTACTCGGCGAGTGCCACCGACGCGCGCTACTGCATGGGGATGCTCACCGCGCGCGACGACGCCGACCTGATGGACCCCGCGGTCTGGACCAAGTCGCCCGTCCCGGTGTTCCAATCCTCGCCCGCCAACAACATCTGGGGACCGGGGCACAACAGCTTCACGGTCGACGAACGCGGTCGCGACATGCTGGTCTATCACGCCCGCGACTATCGGGAGATCAAGGGCGATCCCCTGTTCGATCCCAACCGCCACACCCGCGTCCAGCCGGTCCGCTACCGTGCGGACGGCACACCCCTGTTCGATCCTCCCGTCGCGAACGGCGCGATTCCGGCCGCCGTCTGAAGGCTCCCGGATCAAGGGGGGCTCGGACCGAATCCCGACGCTTTTATCGGACGTATTCCTCATAATCGTTGGACAGCGCGGCGGCATCTCGGGCAACCTGCGGCGACCCGGGGGAGTCGACCCTTCTTCGACCGGCCGATAAGCCGGCGTCACCAGGAGAGAATGCATGAAGTTGAAGCTGTTTCTGGGCCTCGCCGCGTCGAGCCTGGCGATCGCCGCCGCCCCCGCCGACGCGCGCGCGCTGTGGACCAAGGCGCAGGCGCAGGGCTGGTACGACCGTCAGCCCTGGCTGGTCGGCGCGAACTACAACAACGCCAGCGCGATCAACCAGTTCGAGATGTGGCAGGCCGAAACCTGGAACCCCGCCGAAATCGACAAGGAGCTGGGCTGGGCGCAAGCGATCGGCATGAACACCATGCGCGTCTACCTGCATAACATGCTCTGGGAGAACGATCCCGAAGGGCTGAAGCGTCGGATGAACGAGTTCCTCCAGATCGCGCAGCGGCGCGGCATCCGGCCGATGTTCGTGCTGTTCGACAGCTGCTGGGATCCGAATCCGGTCGCGGGACCGCAGCGCCCGCCGATCCCCGGCGTCCACAATTCGGGCTGGGTCCAGGCGCCGGGCGCGGCGCGGCTGGCGGACCGCTCGCAATACGGCAAGCTCGAAGCCTATGTGAAGGATGTGGTCGGCACGTTCGCCAACGATCAGCGCATCCTCGCCTGGGACGTGTGGAACGAGCCCAACAACGACGGCGGCGGCGCCTACAAGGTCACCCCGAACAAGAAGCAGCTCGTCGCCGGCCTGCTCGACGACGTCTTCGACTGGGCGCGCTCGGCCGATCCGGTCCAGCCGCTCACCAGCGGCCTGTGGATCGGCGAGACGTGGGACAAGTTCGACTCGCTGGACGCGGTGGAGCGCATCCAGGTGACGCAGTCCGACGTCAACAGCTTCCACGACTATAACTGGCCCGAACAGTTCGAGCGGCGCGCCCGGCAGATGCTCAGCTACGGCCGCCCCGTGCTCTGCACCGAATATATGGCGCGCGGCAACGGATCGACCTTCGACGGGTCGCTGCCGATCGGCAAGCGCATGAACATCGCGATGATCAACTGGGGCTTCGTCGACGGCAAGTCGCAGACGCGGATGCCCTGGGATTCGTGGAAGAAGCCCTACACGATGGACGAGCCCACGATCTGGTTCCACGAAGTCCTGCGCGCCGACGGACAGCCGTACCGCAAGGCCGAAACCGACCTGATCCGCACGCTGTCCAGCCAGCCCAAGGTGATCCAGCCCGCGGTGCAGCCGGTCCGCTCCGGCCGCTCGCGACGGGCCGCGGGCGCGCGGTGACCCCCGCGCGGGCGCGCGCCGCGCACTGCGCGAG
>SXHP01000094.1 GCA_005773165.1 Sphingomonadales bacterium
CCTGCTCCACCTCTTGCTGTTATCAGCGGGTAAGGTCAAGACCCGTGCCCAACTGGAAGCGCAGTTGTATTGTTGGGGCGATGCCGTGGAATCCAATGCCCTCGAGGTCCATGGACCACCGCCCCCATCAGCTCGCCCCCCGCCGATCGCCCGGCGATCGCGATGCGGCCCTCGGTCGTCCACCCGTCCGCGATCAGCCCGCGCGCGACGTCGACGAAGTCGTTGAACGTGTTCGCGCGCTTCTCCAGCTTGCCGTCCAGATACCATTGCTGTCCCAGGTCGTCGCCGCCGCGGAGATGCGCGATGGCGTAGGCGAAGCCGCGGTCGAGCAAGGACAACCGCCCGGTCGAGAACCCCGGCGGAATCGCATGCCCGTAGGCGCCGTACGCGTAGAGGAACAACGGCCCGCCGCGCACGAAGTCGGCGGGGTAGACGATCGACACCGGCACTTCGGTCCCGTCGCGCGCCGCGATCTTCAGCCGCTCCGACCGGTACTTGCCCGCGTCGTAGCCCGACGGGATCTCCTGCACCTTCAGCGTCGTCAGCGCTCCGCTCGCGACATCGTAATCGTACACCGTTCCCGGCGTCACCATCGACTCATAACCGACGCGCAGCACGTCCATGTCATATTCGGGATTGTCGCCGAACCCCGCCGCATAGGTCGCCTCCGGAAACACGATCCGCTGCGGCGCGGTCGGCGCGTCGTAACGGTGGACGGCGAGCCGATCGAGCCCGTCCTCGCGCCCCTCGACGACGAAGAACTTCGCGTAGCACTCCACCCCCGTCATGTAGAAATGGGGGTCGGGCGCGATCAGCTCGCTCCATTCGCTTGGGCGTTCGATCGGCGCGGTGCACAGCCGGAACTGCGGGTCGACGTCGTTGGTGTGGATGAACAGCACGCCCTCATGCTCGTCGACGTCATACTCGCGCCCCGTCTTGCGCAGCGAGACGACGATCGGCTCCGCGGTCGGGTCGGACGCGGGCACCAGCCGCACCTCGCTCGTCACATGGTCGCCCGTGCCGATCACGATCCAGTTGCGCGCGCTGGTCTCGCCGACCGACACCCGGAAACCCTCGTCCGCCTCATGGTAGAGCACCACGTCGTCCGCGGGATCGGTTCCCAACCGGTGCAGCCGGGCGTTGTCGGTCCGCCATTGCTCGTTGGCGAGCCCGTACAGAAACCCGGTATCGTCCGCGGTCCAAACGACGTCGGACAGCATGCCGGGGATGACGTCGGGCAGATGCGCGCCTGTCGCCAGGTCCTTGACCCGGATCTCGAACCGCTCCGCCCCGCTGTCGTCGATCGCATAGGCGAGCAGCGAGCCGCCGTTGCTGACCGCGAACGCCCCGAGCCGGAAATATTCCTTGCCTTGCGCCAGCGCAGGCTCGTCGAGCAGCAGCTCGTCGTCGCCGCCTGCGACCGGCCTGCGCCACCACTTCCGATACTCGCCGCCCGTCTCGTACGCGGTCCAGTAGAGCCACGCGCCGTCCTTCTGCGGCACCGAGGATTCATCCTCCTTGATCCGCCCCTTCATCTCTTCGTACAGCCGGTCGACCAGCGGCTTCAGCGGGGCAATCACCCCTTCGAAATAGGCGTTCTCCGCCTCGAGATACGCGAGCACGTCGGCGTCATCGACATCCGGATAGTTCGGGTCCTTCAGCCAGGCATAGGGATCGTCGACGGTGACCCCGTGCGCTACGAAGCTGTGCGGGCGAACGGCGGCGACGGGGGGCGTGAGGTCGGTCATGGCCGCGGGTCATAGCGCGATGGACGGCGAAGTCGATTGCGGCCCGCGCCCTGGCTTCGACCTGCGGCCGGGGGCGAGCGCCCCCCCTACAGCCCCGCACGCAGGGTGAAGCGCGCGTTCAGCGGCGCGCCGGTGGTGATGTTGTTGTCGGAATGCGCCGTCGGAAAATACCGTGCGCCGAACAGATTCTCGACGTTGACCTGCGCTTCCAGCCGGTCGGTCAGCCGATAGAACAGCGCCGCGTCGACCCGCGCATAGCCGGGCAGCGCCACCGCGTTGGAGATGGAGGTGAACTGCCGGGAGCGGTGCTCCAGTCCCAGGCCGAGCCCGAGCTTCGGCGTAGCGTCCCAGCGGCCCCATAGCGAGACCTGCCGTTTGGGCACCAGCGGAACGTCGCGCCCGGCGGGCGCCGCGCTCGTCGTGCGCCGGATCTCCGCCTCTTGCAGCGCCAGCGCCGCGCTCAGCGTCAGCGTCGGCAGCAGACGTCCGCTCGCCTCCAGTTCGATCCCGCGGCTGCGCTGCGCGCCGGTCAGCACCACTTCGCCCGGATTGGGGCCCGCCGCGCGGGTGTTGGTCCGATCGAGCCGATACACCGAGGCGGCGAGCAGCAGCCCAGGGCGCGGAGCCCATTTGGCGCCCGCCTCCACATTCTCGAACGCCTCCGGCTCCAGCGCCGCGGCGGTCAGGTCCAGCGAGGTGAACTGGTCCCCCGACTGCGGCAGGAACGACCGGCTGTAGCTGACATAGAGCGACACGGGCGCGATCGGATGCACCACCAGCCCCGCGCGGGGCGACCACATCTCGTCGACCCGCGTGAAGCGGTCGCCGGTGTAAAGGCTCACGCTGCGCAGCCGGAACCGGTCGTAGCGGATGCCCGCCAGGATCTCGACCGGCCCGATCGTCACCTGATCCTGCAGCAGGGCCGCGACGAAATCGGCTTCGGTCGTCGTCAGCCGGTCTCCGGCGCCGCGGCGAAACACCGGCGCGGGGGCGGTGAAGGGATCGCTCAACGGCAGCGTCACCTGCCGCCCGCCCATCGTCGCGCCCGCCACGCCGTCGAAGAAGCCGTTCAGCCGCTGGCTTCGGGTCTGCTGGCGGCCGATCTCGACCCCGACCAGAACCAGGTGCCGCGCCGCGCCGGTCGCCGTCCGCCACGTCAGGTCGGTCTGGCTCAGCAGGTTCTCGCGCTTCAGCCCGTCGTAATAGGCCTGGACGCCCAGCGTCGGCGCCGCCGCCGCGCCGCCGACCGCGGTCTGCGCAAAGACGTTCCGATAGAATTTGTCGTAATGGGCATAAAGCGCGCGGCTGACGACGCCCACCGCGTCGCTCGGCCGATACTCGCCGGTGGCGCGGACGAGATGCGCCTCCAGCCCGAGGCGGTTGACGCCCTCCACCCCGAAGAACGTGTCGCGATACCCGCGCAGCGGGTGGCCGTCGCGCGACGGCACGCCGCGATCGACGACGCGCGAATCGTCGACATATTCATAGGACAGGCCGATCGATCCCGCCCCCATCGCCGCCCGCACCGTCGGGTTCACCGCGTACACGCGGCCGTCGAAGACGTCGCGGTGGTTGCGGAAGCGTTCGTGCACCGCGTTCAGCCGCGCGGCGACCTGATCGCTCAGCGGCAAATTGGCGTCGCCGTCGATGCTCCACGCGCGAAACGTGTCCGCGGACGCCGCGACCGCGCCGAACGCCTCGCCCTGCGGCTGCTTGGTGACGCGGTTGACGACGCCGCCGCCGCCGCCGCGGCCGAAGCTCATCGCATTGGGTCCGCGCAGCACCTCGATCCGCTCGAGATTGTAGAGCGGGCGGTAATATTGCGCGTCGTCGCGCAGCCCGTCGACGAAGAAGTCGGCGGTGGAATTGTTGCCGCGCAGCACCACCTGGTCGCGGTGACCCTCGCCTTGCGCGGCCGTTGCGCCGGGCACCGCGCGCATCACGTCCGCCACCGAACGGAAATTGCGGTCCTCGATCTGCGCCTCGGTGACCGCGGTCACCGCCTGCGGGGTGTCGCGCACCGCCGTCTGCGTCCGCGTCGCGCTGCGCAAGGCGTCGACCGCATAATCGTCGCGCCGCGCGGTCACGACCACGGTCGGCCCCTGCGCGGCTTCCGCGGTAATGTCATCGACGCCCGTCGTCGCGGCCGCAGCCGACACCCCCGCACCCAACGCGATCAGCACCTGCAACATCGAACGCCCCCCTTGACGGAGCGCCTGCTATTGAGAGTCGTTCGCTAAGTCAACGCTATTGCGAGTAGTTTGCAGCTTGGCCTCACTCCCGCTTCGCCCCATCCAACACCGCGGCCCGTCGCGCCGCCTCCGCCGCGTCGGCCGCCCGCTCGGCCTTGGTCCGCCCGAACGCCGCGCGGTTCGCCGCGGCCTCTGTCGCCTTCGCCGCGCGCGCTTTCGCCTTGCGCGCGGTCTTCAGGTTGATCACCTCCGCCATCGGCCCTGTCCTACCCGCTTCCGATCTGCCAGACCCGGCGTCGCCATGTCGCCCGGTCCTCGCCCGCTTCGCCGATGTTCATCGAACGGGCCGACGGCGCAAGCGTTTCACTAGCCGTTTCGCCTCTCCTTAGCCTCTCCTTCCGCACGAGCCCGCTTATGCCCGCCCCTTCCGCCCGCCTTTCCGCCCTTCGCGCAGCCCTCGCGACCGAGACCCTCGACGGCTTTCTCGTGCCGCTCACCGACGAGCATCAGAGCGAATATGTCGGCGGCTATGCGCAGCGGCTCGGCTGGCTCACCGGCTTCGGCGGTTCGGCCGGGACCGCCGCCGTGCTCGCGACCCGCGCCGCGATCTTCACCGACGGCCGCTACACCATCCAGGTCCGCGAACAGGTGTCCGCGGCCGATTGGGAGTACGTCCTCGTGCCGCAATCGGGTGTCGCCGCCTGGCTCGCGGAGCACGCCCCCGACGGCGCGCGCATCGGCTACGATCCCTGGCTCCACACCCGCGCCGCGCTCGACGAGATCGCCGCCGCGCTGGCGCCGCGCGGCGGCACGCTGGTCGCGGTCGATGCAAACCCGATCGACCGCCTCTGGACCGATCGCCCCGCGCCCTCGCTCGCGCGGCTCGCGCCCTATGACGACGCGCTCGCCGGTCGGTCCTCCGCCGCCAAGCGCGCGATGATCGGCGACTGGCTTTCCGAGCGCAAGGCCGACGCCCTCGTCCTCACCACGCTCGATTCGATCGCCTGGGCGCTGAACGTCCGGGGCCAGGACGTCGCGCACACCCCCGTCGCGCTCGCCTATGCGATCGTCGACGCCGACGGCTCGGCCGAGCTGTTCGTCGCGCCCGACAAGGTCGACGACGCGGTGCTGCGCCACCTCGGCAACGCGGTCCGCGTCCGCGACCGCGCCGAATTCGCCCAGGCGCTCGGCGGCTACCGCGGCAAGCGCGTCGCCGCCGATCCCGAACGCAGCGCCGCCGCGATCGTCCAGCGGCTCGAGGCGGGCGGCGCGACGATCCTCGCCGAACGCGACCCCGTCGTCCTCGCCAAGGCGCTGAAAAACCCCGCCGAGATCGCGGGGCACCGCGCCGCATCGGTCCGCGACGGCGCGGCGCTCGCGCGCTTCCTCCGCTGGATCGAGGCGGAAGCGCCAAGGGGCGGCCAGACCGAACTCTCCGCCGCCGCCCGGCTGCTCGAGTTCCGAAAGGCGACCGGCCTGCTCCGCGACACCTCCTTCTCCACCATCTCGGCGACCGGCCCCAACGGCGCGCTGCCGCACTATCACGTCACGGAGGAATCGAACGCGCCCCTCCTCCCGGGTCAGCTCTACCTGGTCGATTCGGGCGGCCAGTATCTCGACGGCACCACCGACATCACCCGCGTCATGCCCGTCGGCGCGCCCACCGCGGAGAGGCGCGACCGCGGCACCCGCGAC
>SXHP01000095.1 GCA_005773165.1 Sphingomonadales bacterium
CGAAGCGGCGGATCAGCAGCATCTGCTTGTAGAAATCGAGCAATTGCTCCTTCGACGCCTGGAACGGCTGCGGATCGGCCGGGCGTTCGCGGTTGGGCTTTGGGGGCTCGCTCGACATGGACGCTTGGGCGGGCGCGGGGGCTTTGGCCACAGTCTGTTCACCTATCCGTAAGCTCAGATGCGCCAGCCTATAGACGCGGATCGAAGCAAACTTCAATCGTTGCCCTTGACGCTACGGACCGCCTAAGGCGCACGGCTGATGGCCGTCCACCCGTTCCGCATCCCCGCGTTCCGCGCCTATCTCCTGTCGCGGCTGCTGGGCACCATCGCGCTCGCCGCACAGGGGATCATCATCGGCTGGCAGGTCTATGACCTGGCGCGCGCGACGATGGACATCCGCGAGGCCGCGTTTCTGCTCGGCATGATCGGGGCGGCGCAGTTCGTTCCGCTGTTCCTGCTCACCCCGGTCGTCGGCTTGGCGGCGGACACGTTCGACCGGCGCTGGATCGTGCGGGGGACCACCCTGCTGCTCGTGCTCAACGCCGCGATGCTCGGCACGCTCACCTGGATGGGCGCGCTGGGGCTCCCCGCGCTGTTCGCCGCCGCGGTGGTCGTCGGGGTCGCGCGGGCGTTCTCCGGCCCCGCCTACTCGGCGCTCGCGCCCAATCTCGTTCCGCGAGAGAGCCTGCCGACCGCTATCGCGATCAGCGCGACCGCATGGCAGGTCGGCACGATCGCGGGCCCCAGCGTCGGCGGCGTGCTCTACGCGATCCATCCTGACGTCGCGTACGGCACGATCACCGCGCTGTTCGCCGCGGCGCTCGGATTGATGATGCTGATCGCGCGCGTCCCGCAGCCGCCCGCCGTCGGCGACCGTCACCCGATCGCGCGCATCCTCGACGGCTTCGCCTATGTCCGCCGCAATCGGCTCGTCCTCGCGACGATCACGCTGGACCTGTTCGCGGTGCTGCTGGCCGGCTCAACCGCGCTGCTGCCGATCTTCGCGCGCGACATCCTCCACGTCGGACCGACCGGACTGGGTGCGCTCGCTGCCGCCATGGGAGTCGGCGCGGCGGTGACCGCGACATGGTTTTCGTTCCGGCCGATGCACGCGAACGTCGGCGTGAAGATGCTCGCCGCCGTGATCGTCTTCGGCGTCGCGGTCGTGGTGTT
The DNA here is from genome assembly GCA_005773165.1 of Sphingomonadales bacterium. Taxonomy (GTDB): domain Bacteria; phylum Pseudomonadota; class Alphaproteobacteria; order Sphingomonadales; family Sphingomonadaceae; genus Sphingomonas. The sequence goes on from SXHP01000095.1 coordinate 1,174, forward strand.
CGGCCTGTCGAAGAATTTCCTGCTCAGCTTCGTCGCGCTCGCGGTCGGCGGGGGCGCGGACATGGTTTCGGTCTATGTCCGGTCCTCGCTGATCCAGCTTCACACCCCCGATGCGATGCGCGGGCGGGTCGGCGCGGTGTCTCAGCTGACCATCTCCGCGTCGAACGAACTGGGCGAAGCGGAGAGCGGTCTGCTCGCGTCGCTTCTCGGCCCTGTGGGCGCCGTCGTGTTCGGCGGGGTGGGCGCGATCGCGGTCACGCTGCTCTGGGCGCGGCTCTTTCCCGAGCTCAGGCTTGCAAAGACCTTCGATCCGCCCGAAGTCGTGCCCGAAGCCCGCATCGTCCCCCCGCAGCACGGAGTTGCCCAGCCATGAAGGCCAACACGATCCTCGACACGATCGGCCGCACGCCGCACATCCGGGTCAGCAAGCTCTTCCCCGGCTCCGAAGTCTGGATCAAGTCGGAACGCTCGAACCCCGGCGGTTCGATCAAGGACCGGATCGCGCTCGCGATGATCGAGGCGGCGGAGGCCGACGGGCGTCTGCGCCCCGGCGGCACGATCATCGAGCCGACCAGCGGCAACACCGGCGTCGGCCTGGCCATGGTCGCCGCGGTGAAGGGCTACAAGCTCGTCCTGGTGATGCCCGAATCCATGTCGCTGGAGCGCCGCCGCCTGATGCTGGCCTATGGCGCGACCTTTGATCTCACCCCGCGCGAAAAGGGGATGAAGGGGGCGATCGAGCGCGCGCTGGAGCTGATCGACCAGACGCCCGGAAGCTGGATGCCCCAGCAGTTCGAAAATTCCGCCAACATCGACGTCCACGTCCGCACGACCGCGCAGGAGATCCTGGAGGACTTCGCCGACGCGCCGATCGACGTCGTCATCACCGGGGTCGGCACCGGCGGCCACATCACCGGCGTCGCGCAGGTGCTGAAGGAGACCTGGCCGAACCTGAAGGTCTTCGCGGTCGAACCCGCCGCCTCGCCGGTCATCTCGGGCGGCCAGCCTGGTCCGCACCCAATCCAGGGCGTCGGCGCGGGCTTCATCCCGACCAACCTCCACACCGACCTGCTCGACGGAACGATCCAGGTCGACGCAGACGTCGCCAAGGACATGGCGCGACGCGCGGCGCGGGAGGAGGGCATGCTGGTCGGCATCTCCTCGGGCGCGACGCTCGCCGCCATTCTTCAGAAGCTTCCCGACCTTCCCGACGACGCGCGCGTCCTGGGCTTCAACTACGACACCGGCGAGCGCTACCTCTCGGTTCCCGACTTCCTGCCCGAGAGCTGAGCGCCGGCCCTGCTGGTTTCCGGTCACCCTCGCCCTTCCGCGGCTTCGCCGCTCCCTCCCTCTCCCCTCGGGAGAGGGAAGGGGCCCGCTCGCGAAGCGAGTGGGAAGGGTGAGGGTGACGTGGCGCCCAGTCCTTCCCGCCCGGTCACCCTTGCTCTGACTGCCGTGGCGGCCTTCGCCGTCGCCATACCTGCCTGGGTCGTCACCCACCCGCCCGCCATTCCCCGCCCTGTGGCCAAGCTCGCGAAGCTGCCCCCACGCCGCGTCGTTCCCCAGGCCGAACTCCCCCCGGTCGAACCCGTCAAGTTCGTCGAGCTCGCCCCCGACGACGCGCGCGCCTTCAACGCCACCGTCCCCTTCTCGCGCCTCCCCAACCCCGCCGCGCGCCCGTTCCGCTTCGCAGGCTCGCTCGAGGACCGCGAGCGCGCGACCGACTGCCTCGCCGCTGGCGTCCTCTACGAAGCGGGCGACGACGCGGTCGGCGAGCGCGCCGTTGCGCAGGTCGTGCTCAATCGCCTCCGCCACCCCGCTTTCCCGAAGACCGTCTGCGGCGTCGTCTTCGAAGGGGCGGAGCGCTCGACCGGCTGCCAGTTCACCTTCACCTGCGACGGCGCGATGACCCGGTGGAAGCCGTCGGAGGCGGGCTGGAAGCGCGCGCGCGCGATCGCCGCGTCGGCGCTGTCGGGATCGGTCTACAAGCCCGTCGGCCACTCCACCCATTATCATACCGACTGGGTGGTCCCGTACTGGCAGTCGAGCCTCGACAAAGTCGCCGCGGTCGGCACGCACCTGTTCTTCCGCTGGAGCGGCTGGTGGGGCACTCCGCCCGCGTTCAACCGCCAGGTGTCCAGCAGCGAACCCGTGATCGCCGCGCTGGCCGCGATCTCGCCCGCGCACGCATCGGGCGCGGCGCTCGCCGAAGCGGATGCGGCGGTGCTCGGAGCCGCGCCCTTCGTCGGCGCCGTGCCTACCGCGCTGCCGAGCGATCCCGACACCTTCATCGTCGCGCTCGACGCCAAGTCCGCGCCCGATTCCTGGCGCGCGCTCGCCCTCGCCGCCTGCGCGGACAAGCCGCGCTGCATGGTGATGGGCTGGACCGACAGGGCGCTGCTGCCGGTCGCCGCCGACCTGCTGCCCGCCCAGTCTGAGGCGATGGCGTTCAGCTATCTCCGCAATCGCGACACCGGGTTCGACCGCGCGCTGTGGAACTGCGCCCTCTACCCGCGTGGCGTGAAGACCGAATGCATGAAACGTCAGCCGCTGCGGGTCGAAGCGCCTGCCGTGGCTCCTGCGGTTGCTGCACCGGGGCCGGAACCGCTGGCAGGCGTGCGGCGCAAGGGCGATGCGCCTGCGCCTGCCCCGACTCCCACGCCCGTGGCGCGACCAACGGCCGCCACAAGATAGCACGTCACCCCGAACTTGTTCCGGGGTCCAGCCCTCGGCAAGCTATGCCGCCAGCCACTCCAGCTTCTTGCCCGCGGCACGCTGGACCCCGGCACAAGGCCGGGGTGACGAAGGATGGTAGGACGGCGCAGCCCTCCCCCAACCTCAGGCCGCCATGAACATCTCGGGCGGCAAGGCCATGATCGCCTCCGCCCCGCCTTCGATCTTGCGCCGCAGCGCGCCCGCCTCGGGCATCGCGCGCTCCGCGAAGAAGCGCGCGGTCACCAGCTTGGCGTCGAGGAACGCCGCATCGCCTTCGCCCGCGTCCTTCAGCCGCGCCGCCGCCGCCGCCATCCGCAGCCACATCAGCCCGACCGCGACGATCCCCATCAGGTGCATATAAGCGACCGCCCCCGCGCCGACGTTGTTCGGGTTCTTCATCCCGTTCGCCATGAACCACATCGTCGCCGCCTGAAGCTCGGCCGTCGCCTTCTCCAGCGCCCCCGCGAAGTCCGCGGTCGCCTCGAACCCCTTTGCCGCCGCGACCTCCTCCGTCACGATCCGGAACAGCCCCTGCACCGCGCGGCCGCCGTTCGACGCCAGCTTGCGCCCGACCAGGTCCATCGCCTGCACCCCGTTGGTGCCCTCGTAGATTTGCGCGATCCGCGCGTCGCGGACGTACTGCTCCATGCCCCAGTCGGCGATATAGCCGTGCCCGCCATAGACCTGCTGCGCGGTGGTCGCGATCTCATAGCCCTTGTCGGTGCCGACGCCCTTGATGACCGGGGTCAGCAGCCCGATCAGGTCCGCCGCCGTCTGCCGGTCGGCCTCGTCAACCGCCTTGTGCTCCAGATCGACCTGCAGCGCGCCCCACAGGCACAACGCCCGAAGCCCTTCGGTCCACGCCTTGCCCTCCATCAGCATCCGGCGGACGTCGGGATGGACGAGCAGCGTGTCCGCCTTCTCGTTCGGCTCCGCAGGCCCGGTCAGCGCGCGCCCCTGCCGCCGGTCGCGCGCATATTGCACCGCATTCTGGTAGGCGACCTCGGCCAGCCCCAACCCCTGCAGCCCCACGCCCAGACGCGCCGCGTTCATCATGATGAACATCGCCGCCAGGCCCTTCATCTCCTCGCCGACCAGCCAGCCGGTCGCCCCGTCATAGTTCATCACGCAGGTCG
>SXHP01000096.1 GCA_005773165.1 Sphingomonadales bacterium
GATCGCGACCACCCAGTCGCCGACCCGCGCGCGGGTGGAGTCGCCGAAGCGGACGAACGGCAGCCCGGTCGCATTGATCTTCAGCAGCGCCAGGTCGGACGTCGGGTCGCGCCCGATCACGCGCGCGGTATATTCCTTGCGGTCCGGCAGCGTCACGGTGATCGTGTCGACGCTCGCGCCGCGCGCGCCCGGCGCGATCACATGGTTGTTGGTGACGACATAGCCGTCGGACGAGATGATGAAGCCCGATCCCAGCGACGCGCCCTGGCGGGTGACCGGGGGCCCGCCCTGCTGGCCGCCGAACTGGCCGAACAGGTCGCCGAACGGCGTGCCCTGGAACGGGTTCGCCTGCTGGCGCTGCGTGATCGTCTGCTTGGTCGAGATGTTGACGACCGCGGGCTGCAGCTTGGCGACCAGATCGGCGAACGATCCCGGCGCGCCGGCGCGCGGGACCACCGTCTGCATCTGCGACGGATCGTTCTGCGCGGTCTGCGCGGCGGGCTGGAGCGCGAGGCTGGCGGTCGCGCCGCCCAGCAGCAGCGCACCGGTGATGGCATAGGCGTAACGCACTAGGGGACATTCCTCTCGGTTCGTAGCGTTAAGGGATCGGACGGTTCATCGCCGATCAAGCCTGAACGCTGTTTGAATGGCGGCTGAGAGGAATATGGTGCCGATCCGCGCAGCCCCAATACCCTTACCGCCCGCGGCCCTCGAATTCCTTCAGGTAGCTGTTGTTGGGCGACAGGATGAAGTTGGTCGATCCGGCCCCTTCCTGACTGCCGCGGCCGAAGGTGTAATTGTACGACTGCATCGCGCGGTAGAAGTCGTAGAAGTCGGCGTCCTTGCCGAAGCTCGCGGCATAGATGCGCGCGGCCTCCGCGTCCGCATCGGCGCGGATGATCGCGCCGCGGCGCTGCCCCTCCGCCTGGATGCTGGTCGCCTCCTGCTGGCGCGCGCTCTGCATCCGGGTGAGCGCGCTCTGCAGCGGCGTGCCTTCGGGCAGTTCGGCCTGCTTGATCCGGACGTCGACGATCTCGACTCCGTATTGGCGCGCGCGGCGCTCCAGCCCCGCCTGGATCGCGTCCATCACCCGACCGCGCTCGGCGGACAGCAGCGCGGTGACGCTGACCTTGCCGAGCTCGTTGCGCAGCGTCGATCCGAACAGCGGGCGGAGCTGGTTGGCGACCCCCTCCTCGCTGCCCGCGGTCTGGAGCATGCGGCGCGGATCGACCACGCGGAAGCGCGCAAACGCATCGACGTTCAGCCGCTGCTGATCGGTCGACAGAACGGGCGTGTTCTCCAGGTCCAGGTCGAGCACGCGCTTCTCGACATAGGTCACGCGATCGACGAACGGGATGCGCGCGATCAGCCCAGCCCCGGTCGCGCCCGGCTGTTCGCCCGGCTGGAAGCGGTTCTCGACGCGGATCGGCTGACCCAGGCGGAAGACCACCGCCTGCTGCGTCTCGGGCACGATCGCAAAGGTCGCGGCGGCGAGGATGACCAGCACCAGCGCCAGGACCCCGGCGACGATGGGGTTGCGGATGGAGATCGCGTTCACCGGGTGCCTCCCGTCGCGGGCGCGGGCTGCGCGGGTTCGGGCGCGCGCCGGTTCTGGCCGAGCGGCAGATAGGGCACGACCCCGCTCTGCTCGATCACCGTCTTGTCGCTGCGGGCCAGCACCTTCTCCATCGTCTCGTAATACATGCGGCGGCGAGTGACCTCGGGCGCAAGCTTGTATTCGGCGTAGACCCGGTCGAACGCCCCCGCCTCGCCGCGCGCCTTGGACACGACCTGCTGGGCATAGGCGCGCGCGCGGTTGACCTCGGCGACGGCTTCCTGCTGCGCGACGGTCACCTTGTTGAAATCCTCGACGATCTGCTGGGGCGCGGCGGCGCGGTTGATCGACACGCCCTGGATGCGGACCCCCGCGCGATAGCTGTTGAGCAGCGCCTGGGTCTGCTCGGCGACCCGGCCCTCGATCGTGGTGCGGCCTGAACCCAACGCCTGATCGAGCGTCGTCGTCGCGATCACCGCGCGCATCGCGCTCTCCGCGGCGGCTCGCACCGTCTCCTCGGGCCGCGCGAGCTGGAACGCGTAGTCGCGCGGCTCCGCGATGTTCCACTGCACCGAATAGGTCAGGTCGACGATGTTCTGGTCGCCGGTCAGCGTCAGGTTGACGCCGTCGCCGCGGGGGAAGTTCTCCGTCCGCACCCGGCTGACGTCATATTTGCGCACGCTGGCGATCGGCGCGGGCGGGGTGAGCTGGATGCCCGGCGCGAGCGTGCCCGCATATCGCCCAAAGTACGTGATCACGCCGCGCTCCTGCGGCCCGATCTGGTGAAACGACGTCAGCACCAGCCACGCCGCGATCAGCAGCCCGATGCCGATCGCCCAGAGCGCGCGCGGGTTGGCGGGCGTCGGAAAGCCGCCGAAGCCGCCGCCGGCTCCGCCGCCGCCGCCAGGGCCGCGGGTGCGCTTCAGGAACTCGTCGAGCGCCGACGGCTTGGCCGCGCCGCGGCGACCGCCGGGCGGCTGCGCCCACGGATTGCGCGGGCCTGCGCCCCCGCCCGCTCCCTGATCGGGATCGTTCCCCCAAGGGCCCTTGGTCGGTTCTGCGGCGAGAATGGAAGGGCGTGCAGGATCGCCCGGCAAGGTCGTCATGCCCCCGTTATAGGAAGGGGCGCGTGCGAAAAACAGTGGCACGCGCGGCGAAGCAGCTTAACGGCGCAGGGATGATCGATCGCGAGCATCTGACCCGAGCCGTCGCCGCCGTCGCAGGCGATCGCGCCACCGTCCGCGTCGAGGGCGCGCGCGTCGGCGTGGTCCTCGACGCCACGGGGCTCACCGCCGCCGAGCGCGACGCGATGGAGGCGGCGGTCCGCGCCTCGGCGGCGCTCCCCGGGGTCGACGAGGTCCGGGTCGTCGTCACCGCCGAGCGCACGAACCGCCGCCTCGTCGCGGTGGCGAGCGGCAAGGGGGGCGTGGGCAAGTCGACGCTCGCCGCCAACCTCGCGATCGCGCTTCACCGCGGCGGAGCCCGCGTCGGGCTGGTCGACGCCGACGTCTACGGCCCGTCGCAGCCCCGGCTGATGCGGGTCGAGGGGCTGCGCCCGACCGCGCACGACAAGGTGCTCGATCCGGTCCCGACCCCTTACGGCGTCCCGCTGCTGTCGATGGGCCAGCTGGTCGAGCCCGGCCGCGCGCTCGCGTGGCGCGGGCCGATGGCGGCGGGCGCGCTGACCCAGCTGGTCGAGGGCGACTGGGGCGCGGCGGACACCCTGGTTCTCGACCTGCCCCCCGGCACCGGCGACGTCCAGTTGACGATGGTCCAGAAGCACAAGCCCGCAGGCGCGGTGATCGTCTCCACGCCGCAGGACCTGGCGCTGATCGACGCCGCACGCGCGATCGACCTGTTCGACAAGGCTGGCGTGCCAATCATCGGCGTGGTCGAGAACATGGCGGGCTATTCCTGCCCGCATTGCGGCGAGGTCTCCGACCCGTTCGGCCGCGGCGGCGCGGAGGCGGAGGCGGCGCGGCTCGGCATACCGTTCCTCGGCCGGGTGCCGCTGACGATCGCGATCCGCACCGCGTCGGACGCGGGCGAGCCGCCGGCGGCGGAGCCGGGCGACACGGTGTTCGCGCCGATCGCGGCGCGGGTTGCGGAGTGGCTCGGGAGCCGCACATAATTCGTCACCCCGGCCTTGTGCCGGGGTCCAGGGTTCAACAAGCAACGGCATGGCGGGTGGAGGGCTGGACCCCGGAACAAGTCCGGGGTGACGGAGTATGACAGGAAACCGCAGGAGCCTCACCATGCCCCTCACGTCCGACGCCGACATCAAGGCCCTGCTCGAATCCGCCCGCACCATCGCGCTCGTCGGCGCGTCCGACCGGCCGAGCCGCCCGTCCTACGGCGTCATGGCGATGCTCCAGCGTCACGGCTATCGCGTCATCCCGGTCAATCCGCAGATCACCGGCGAGCACGTCCATGGAGAGTTCGTCTTCCGCGACCTGCACCAGCTCGGCGATCCGATCGACATCGTCGACATCTTCCGCCGCCCGGAGGCCGCGGGCGAGGCGGTGGACGAAGCGATCGCGGTCGGGGCCAAGGCGGTGTGGATGCAGTTGGGCGTGGTCAACCACGCCGCCGCCGAACGCGCCGAGGCCGCCGGGCTCAAGGTCGTGATGGACCGCTGCCCTGCGATCGACATCCCGCGGCTGGGCGTCGCGCGCATCGCGGCCTGATCCGCGTCGGGCCGCAGTTCCGCCGCATTCGGGCGGCACGTTCCGCGCTCGGGAGAACGGGCCATGTTTGTGCTGCTGATGCTTGCCGTTGTGGACGATTCCGCGCTCATCGCCTCGGCGCGCGAACGGCTGGCGGCGGAGCGGCCGTGCGTGTTCGATCCCGATTCGACCGACATCACCGTGTGCGGGCTGCGGCACGCCGACCGTCACCGCCTGCCCTTCGTGGTCCATGATCCCGGCGATCCCCGCCACGAGGGCGTGTTCGCCGAACGCACCCGGCTGCTCGCGCGCAGCACGCCGGTCAAGGACCTGTCGCCGTTCCTCGTCGGCGGCGGGCAGGCGGGCGTCACCGTCGGGGTCGGCTCCGACGGCCGCGTCGTCCGGCGCAAGCCCGCGCCTTGATCCTCGCGCTCCTCCTGCTCGCCGCGCAGGAGCGGGTCGCGATCGACCAGCCCAGCCAGGCCGCGCCCGAGCGCCGCTGGTCGATCAAGACCGACCCGTATGCCGACGCGCCCTATGCCGCGGAGCGATGCCCGGATCCGACCGGCGACTCGATCGTCGTCTGCGCGAGGCCGAACACCGAATTGCGCCTCCCTCTGCCCGCCGAGCGCGGCCCTCCTGACGGTCCGCGCAAGCCGGTCGCCTATCTCGACGGGGCCGAAGGCCCGCGCAGCGCACCTTGCGCCACGATCCAGCAGGGCTGCACCACCGGCCTCGACCTGATCGGCGGCGCGCGCGTGTTGTACAAGGCGGCGAAGAAGATCGGCGATCCGGACGCGGATTGAAGGGGAAACCTCCGTCCCGCACCCCGCGTCACCCCGGCCTTGTGCCGGGGTCCAGGGTGCAACGAAGCGCTGAGTCCGGCGGCTCTACTCCGTGCGCGGCGCCGCGGGCCTGCCTACTCAGATGCCGGCACTCGCGACGCCCTGGACCCCGGCATAAGGCCGGGGTGACGATTCGGGTAAGGTGACCGCCGGGATCGCCCCGCTACCCCAGGATATGCATCAGCAGCGGCGCGCCCGCGAGGCTCTGCGAGCCGCGCAGCCGCTCCAGCGCCTGCGCGACGCTCCGCTCGGGCCCCTCGTGCGTGACGATCGCGACCAGCGCGCGGCCGTCCTCGGCGGGCGCGCGCTGGATCAGGCTTTCGATCGACACGCCCGCGTCGCGCATCGCCGCGGCGATTTCGGCCAGCACCCCCACCCGGTCCTCGACCGCGAAGCGCAGGTAGGCGCGCCCGCGCCGCTCGCCCGCATCCGCCGCGGTCGGCTCGGTGAGCGCATCGGCGGGCATCGCGAACGGCGCGGTGCGGTCGCCGCGCGCGATGTCGATCAGGTCGGCGACCACCGCGCTCGCGGTCGGCCCCGCACCCGCGCCCGCGCCCTGGAACAGCAGCCGTCCGGCGAAGTCCGCCTCCGCGACGACCGCGTTGGTCGATCCGGTGACGTGCGCGAGCGGATGGTCGAGGGGCACCAGGCACGGATGCACCCGCTGGAACAGACCGGACGGTCCCGCTTCGGCGACCCCCACCAGCCGGATTCGATAGCCGAGCGCCGCGGCCTCCGCGATGTCCGCGGCGAGCACCGGGCGGATGCCGTGGGTCGCGACGTCCGCGAAGGCGGGCTGCGTCCCGAACGCGATGGCGGCGAGGATCGCCAGCTTGTGCGCCGCGTCGACCCCGTCGATGTCGAAGCTCGGGTCCGCCTCGGCATAGCCCAGCGCCTGCGCCTCGCTCAGCACCTCGGCGAAGTCGCGCCCCTCCGCCACCATCTTCGACAGGATGAAATTGCTGGTGCCGTTGAGGATGCCGTACACCCGGCTGACCGCGTTCGCCGCGGCGCCCTCGCGCAGCCCCTTGATCACCGGAATGCCGCCCGCGACCGCGGCTTCGAACTTCAGCGGAACCCCCGCCGCCTCCGCCGCGCGCGCGAGCGCCAGCCCGTGATGCGCCAGCATCGCCTTGTTGGCGGTGACCAGCCCGCGGCCCTCCTCCAGCGTCGCGCGGGCGAGCGCCATCGCGGGCCCGTCCGACCCGCCGACCAGCTCGACCACGACGTCGACGCCCTCGGCCCGCGCGAGCGAGACCGTGTCGTCGACCCATTCGAAGCGCGACAGGTCGACCCCGCGGTCCTTCGCCCGATCGCGCGCGGACACCGCGACCACCTCGATCCGCCGCCCCGCCCGTCGCGCGATCAGGTCGCCGTGCCGGTCGAGCAGCGCGACCACGCCTGCGCCCACCGTCCCCAATCCGGCCAAAGCTATCCGCAACGCTTGTGTCATGCGCGAGCCCTCTTGTTCCCGTTGGCGCGTAGCGGACGGCGTGCGCGTGTGTCGAGCAGTGACAATAGTTCCGTTCGTGCTGAGTAGAGACCGAGTAGCCCCGCAGGGGCGTAGCGAGGGCTCGTATCGAAGCACCGTTGTACGCGATCACCTGTCCTTCGATACGCCCTCTCGGTATGCCGCTACGCGGCTACTCGATGGCTACTCAGGACGAACGGAAGTAGGTGGCTCCCATGCTCCACCCCGAACCCGACTTCGTCGTCATCGACGTCGAAACCGCGTGCCAGCGCTACAGCAGCATCTGCCAGATCGGCATCGTCGCCTTCCGCGACGGGCGGGAGGTGCTCGCCTGGGAGACGCTGGTCGACCCGCGCGACGATTTCAGCCCGTTCAACACCCGCATCCACGGCATCGCGGCCGCTCACGTCGAGGGCTCGCCCTGCTTCGGCGAGGTCCACCACATCGTCGACGCGCACCTCTCCGGCCGCCTCACCGTGTCGCACTCGAGCTTCGATCGCCAGGCGCTCGCCAAGGCCTGCGCGGTCCATGAGCGCGAAGGGATCGCCACCCGCTGGCTCGACAGCGTCACCGTCGCGCGGCGCGCCTGGCCGCATCTGCCCAACCACAAGCTCGGCACGCTCGCGCGCCACCTGGGCCTCGTCCACCGCCACCACGACGCGCTGAGCGACGCGCGCGCCGCGGGGCATGTCGTCCTCCACGCGATCGCGGAGACGGGCGTCGCGCTCGCCGAATGGCTCCACCCGCACCGCAAGCGGAAGAACTGAGGCGCGCGCGGCGGGCATGTCGCAGCCGTCCTATATCGCCCCGCCTCCCGCGGCGTAGTACACCCGCAGAACAGGGCCGCCGCCCCCTGCATGACGCCGGACGAGCGCAGCAGAGGGCACCAGTAACCGCGTATCCATGGTCTTATGGAGGCAAGGTCAATGGCCCACCACGGCGTCTACCCGCACGACATCGTTCCCCCGCGGTCCAAATATTATGACCAGGGCCGTTTCGGCCGCCTGTTCGGCAAGCTCCCGCCGTTCGCCGCCGACACGCCCGACGTGCGCGAAGCGCTGCTCGACATCGGCAAGCCCGGCGGCATCATGGACGCGCGCGACGACCTGAAGCAGACGCCCAAGGACCTGATCGTCAACCCGACCTTCTCCAAGAAGAACACCGACAACCCGAACCAGACCGCGGGCTTCACCTTTCTCGGCCAGTTCCTCGACCACGACATGACCTTCGACCCGACCTCCAGCCTGGAGCGTCAGGCCGACCCCGAGCATGTCGCCAACTTCCGCACCCCCAGCCTCGGCCTCGACAACGTCTATGGCGCGGGGCCCGGCGTCCACCCGCACCTCTACGACCAGACCACCGGGCACACGTTCCTGATTGAGCCGATCGGCACGCCCGGCAAATGGGACGTGCCGCGCAACAGCCAAAACGTCGCGCTGATCGCCGACCCCCGCGACGACGAGAACATCATCATAAGCCAGATCCAGCTGGCGTTCCTGAAGTTCCACAATGCGGTCTGCGACCACGTCAAGACCAAGATAAAGCTCAAGAAATCGGGCGAGATCTTCAACGAAGCGCAGCGGATCGTCCGTTGGCACTACCAATGGATGGTGGTGCACGAATTCCTGAAGCGCACCTGCGGCGACGACGTCGTCGACGACGTGCTGGAGAACGGCCGCCGCTTCTACAAATGGCACAACGAGCCGTTCATTCCGGTCGAATTCTCGGTCGCGGCCTACCGCTTCGGCCACAGCCAGGTGCGCCCGTCGTATCGCGCCAACTTCACCGGGGGCGCGGGCGGGACCCCGCATTTCGCGATGATCTTCACCCCCACGCCGTCGGACCCCAGCGACCCAGACGATCTGTCGGGCGGCTGTCGCGCGCCGCGCCGGTTCTGCGACTGGCCGACGTTCTTCGACTTCGGCGACGGCAACGTCCGCCCCAACAAGAAGATCGACACGACGCTGTCGACCGCGCTGTTCCGTCTGCCCGGTTCGGTCGTCGCCAATCCCGATCCGAAGACCAACCCCGCCTCGCTCGCCAGCCGCAACCTGCTCCGCCACCTCACCTTCTCGCTCCCCTCGGGCCAGCGGGTCGCGCGCGCGATGAAGATGGACGTGCTGTCCAAGGGCGATCTCGACGACCTCAAGCCCCACGGCTTCGACGACCGCACGCCGCTCTGGTTCTACATCCTGCGCGAAGCCGCGGTGGTGGAGAACGGCGAGCGATTGGGCCCCGTCGGCGCGCGCATCGTCGCGGAGGTGTTCATCGGCCTCCTCCAGGGCGACCGCTCCTCCTACATGTCGCAGGACCCCGACTGGGAGCCGTTCCTCCCCACGATCGACCCGTCCAAGACCGGCGAGGACTTCACCATGATCGACCTGCTCCGTTACGCAGGCGTGGGGTGAGGCGCGATCCTGTCTCTCCGCTGACAGCCGCATTCCGCACGCGTTCAGCCGCGCGGGTGCAAATGCTCGCTCATGCCGCGGCAATCGCGCGGCAGGTTCAGCAGGAGAGTATTCCATGCGTAAGTTCATCATCGCGGCGCTGGCCGCCACCACCCTGATCCCCGCGGCCGCCAGCGCGCAGAGCTATGGCGAAGTGCGCCGGAGCGAGCGCGAAGTGCGGGAATCGCAGCGCGACCTGCGCCAGGCGCAGCGTTACGGCGACCGGCGCGACATCCGCGACGCGCGGCAGGAGCTTCGCGAGGACCGGCGCGAGCTGCGCGAGGACTGGCGCGACTATCGCCGCAACAACGGCAACGCCTTCCGTCGCGGCGCGTATCGCGGGCCGCAGGGCTATCGCTATCGCCCGGTGAGCGTCGGCCACCGCTTCGCGCCGAGCTATTACGGGCGGCCGTACTGGGTCGATCACCGCGCGTATCGCCTCGCCGCGCCGCGCTACGGCTACCAGCGCTGGGTCCGCTACGGCAACGACGTCGTGCTGGTCGATACCCGCTCGGGCCGCGTCGCGCGGGTCTACAACCGCTTCTTCTACTGATCGGACGGGCCGGCCCGGGCGTTGCGCCCGGGCCGCGCGTGCGGCGCATTTACGACTTCGTCACCCCGGCCTTAAACCGGGGTGACGCTTCTTCGTGGCTACGTCGATCCCAGAGGCCCCGACGCCGGCAAAGCCGTCGTCAACCGGTTCGGCGGAGCCGACCGTTGGCCGGGCGCTGCGCTTTGCGCACCGGCGCGGGCGCAGCCGCGCCTGCGCCCGCCTCACATCACCGACAGCATCTCCTTGATCCCCACGAACGCGAAGCCGATCGAGCTGTCCGCGATTCCATAGGGCAGAAACAGATTGTCGCCGTGCCGGATCGCGCCGCACGAATAGACGACATTGGGGACATAGCCCTCGCGGTCCTGGTCCTTGGCCGCCAGGATCGGCTCGCGCGTGCGGCCCAGCACCTTGGACGGGTCGGCCTTGTCGAGCAGCGCCGCGCCGATCGAGTACTTCCGCATCGCCCCCACGCCATGGGTCAGCACC